>NC_000964.3:0-32500 GCF_000009045.1 Bacillus subtilis subsp. subtilis str. 168
ATCTTTTTCGGCTTTTTTTAGTATCCACAGAGGTTATCGACAACATTTTCACATTACCAACCCCTGTGGACAAGGTTTTTTCAACAGGTTGTCCGCTTTGTGGATAAGATTGTGACAACCATTGCAAGCTCTCGTTTATTTTGGTATTATATTTGTGTTTTAACTCTTGATTACTAATCCTACCTTTCCTCTTTATCCACAAAGTGTGGATAAGTTGTGGATTGATTTCACACAGCTTGTGTAGAAGGTTGTCCACAAGTTGTGAAATTTGTCGAAAAGCTATTTATCTACTATATTATATGTTTTCAACATTTAATGTGTACGAATGGTAAGCGCCATTTGCTCTTTTTTTGTGTTCTATAACAGAGAAAGACGCCATTTTCTAAGAAAAGGAGGGACGTGCCGGAAGATGGAAAATATATTAGACCTGTGGAACCAAGCCCTTGCTCAAATCGAAAAAAAGTTGAGCAAACCGAGTTTTGAGACTTGGATGAAGTCAACCAAAGCCCACTCACTGCAAGGCGATACATTAACAATCACGGCTCCCAATGAATTTGCCAGAGACTGGCTGGAGTCCAGATACTTGCATCTGATTGCAGATACTATATATGAATTAACCGGGGAAGAATTGAGCATTAAGTTTGTCATTCCTCAAAATCAAGATGTTGAGGACTTTATGCCGAAACCGCAAGTCAAAAAAGCGGTCAAAGAAGATACATCTGATTTTCCTCAAAATATGCTCAATCCAAAATATACTTTTGATACTTTTGTCATCGGATCTGGAAACCGATTTGCACATGCTGCTTCCCTCGCAGTAGCGGAAGCGCCCGCGAAAGCTTACAACCCTTTATTTATCTATGGGGGCGTCGGCTTAGGGAAAACACACTTAATGCATGCGATCGGCCATTATGTAATAGATCATAATCCTTCTGCCAAAGTGGTTTATCTGTCTTCTGAGAAATTTACAAACGAATTCATCAACTCTATCCGAGATAATAAAGCCGTCGACTTCCGCAATCGCTATCGAAATGTTGATGTGCTTTTGATAGATGATATTCAATTTTTAGCGGGGAAAGAACAAACCCAGGAAGAATTTTTCCATACATTTAACACATTACACGAAGAAAGCAAACAAATCGTCATTTCAAGTGACCGGCCGCCAAAGGAAATTCCGACACTTGAAGACAGATTGCGCTCACGTTTTGAATGGGGACTTATTACAGATATCACACCGCCTGATCTAGAAACGAGAATTGCAATTTTAAGAAAAAAGGCCAAAGCAGAGGGCCTCGATATTCCGAACGAGGTTATGCTTTACATCGCGAATCAAATCGACAGCAATATTCGGGAACTCGAAGGAGCATTAATCAGAGTTGTCGCTTATTCATCTTTAATTAATAAAGATATTAATGCTGATCTGGCCGCTGAGGCGTTGAAAGATATTATTCCTTCCTCAAAACCGAAAGTCATTACGATAAAAGAAATTCAGAGGGTAGTAGGCCAGCAATTTAATATTAAACTCGAGGATTTCAAAGCAAAAAAACGGACAAAGTCAGTAGCTTTTCCGCGTCAAATCGCCATGTACTTATCAAGGGAAATGACTGATTCCTCTCTTCCTAAAATCGGTGAAGAGTTTGGAGGACGTGATCATACGACCGTTATTCATGCGCATGAAAAAATTTCAAAACTGCTGGCAGATGATGAACAGCTTCAGCAGCATGTAAAAGAAATTAAAGAACAGCTTAAATAGCAGGACCGGGGATCAATCGGGGAAAGTGTGAATAACTTTTCGGAAGTCATACACAGTCTGTCCACATGTGGATAGGCTGTGTTTCCTGTCTTTTTCACAACTTATCCACAAATCCACAGGCCCTACTATTACTTCTACTATTTTTTATAAATATATATATTAATACATTATCCGTTAGGAGGATAAAAATGAAATTCACGATTCAAAAAGATCGTCTTGTTGAAAGTGTCCAAGATGTATTAAAAGCAGTTTCATCCAGAACCACGATTCCCATTCTGACTGGTATTAAAATTGTTGCATCAGATGATGGAGTATCCTTTACAGGGAGTGACTCAGATATTTCTATTGAATCCTTCATTCCAAAAGAAGAAGGAGATAAAGAAATCGTCACTATTGAACAGCCCGGAAGCATCGTTTTACAGGCTCGCTTTTTTAGTGAAATTGTAAAAAAATTGCCGATGGCAACTGTAGAAATTGAAGTCCAAAATCAGTATTTGACGATTATCCGTTCTGGTAAAGCTGAATTTAATCTAAACGGACTGGATGCTGATGAATATCCGCACTTGCCGCAGATTGAAGAGCATCATGCGATTCAGATCCCAACTGATTTGTTAAAAAATCTAATCAGACAAACAGTATTTGCAGTGTCCACCTCAGAAACACGCCCTATCTTGACAGGTGTAAACTGGAAAGTGGAGCAAAGTGAATTATTATGCACTGCAACGGATAGCCACCGTCTTGCATTAAGAAAGGCGAAACTTGATATTCCAGAAGACAGATCTTATAACGTCGTGATTCCGGGAAAAAGTTTAACTGAACTCAGCAAGATTTTAGATGACAACCAGGAACTTGTAGATATCGTCATCACAGAAACCCAAGTTCTGTTTAAAGCGAAAAACGTCTTGTTCTTCTCACGGCTTCTGGACGGGAATTATCCAGACACAACCAGCCTGATTCCGCAAGACAGCAAAACAGAAATCATTGTGAACACAAAAGAATTCCTTCAGGCCATTGATCGTGCATCTCTTTTAGCTAGAGAGGGACGCAACAACGTTGTAAAACTGTCCGCAAAACCGGCTGAATCCATTGAAATTTCTTCCAATTCGCCAGAAATCGGTAAAGTTGTGGAAGCAATTGTTGCGGATCAAATTGAAGGTGAGGAATTAAATATCTCTTTTAGTCCAAAATATATGCTGGATGCACTAAAGGTGCTTGAAGGAGCAGAAATACGCGTAAGCTTTACAGGCGCAATGAGACCTTTCTTAATTCGCACGCCGAATGATGAAACGATTGTACAGCTTATCCTTCCTGTCAGAACCTATTAATCCGATACACTGCTGCCGACCCGTCGGCAGCTTTTCTATTCGGTATCTGCTCCGACAAGTTTTCCCTTTCCCTAATTCGTTTTTTTTTAGTACAATTAGATATTAGTGATATTTGAAAGAGGTCGATATAATGGCAAATCCGATTTCAATTGATACAGAGATGATTACACTCGGACAATTCTTAAAATTAGCCGATGTGATTCAGTCTGGCGGTATGGCGAAGTGGTTTTTAAGCGAGCATGAAGTGCTTGTGAACGATGAGCCGGACAACCGCCGGGGCAGAAAGCTGTATGTTGGAGATGTGGTAGAGATTGAAGGATTTGGTTCATTTCAAGTCGTCAATTAAAGCGGGTGACACTGATTGTATATCCAGAACTTAGAACTGACATCTTACCGCAACTACGACCATGCTGAACTTCAATTTGAAAATAAAGTAAATGTGATCATCGGAGAAAACGCCCAGGGGAAGACAAACCTCATGGAGGCGATCTATGTCTTGTCCATGGCGAAATCGCACCGGACATCAAATGACAAAGAACTTATACGGTGGGACAAAGACTATGCTAAAATAGAGGGAAGAGTGATGAAGCAAAACGGGGCGATCCCGATGCAGCTCGTCATCTCCAAAAAGGGTAAAAAGGGCAAGGTCAATCATATTGAACAGCAAAAGCTCAGCCAGTATGTCGGGGCCCTCAACACCATTATGTTCGCGCCGGAAGATTTAAATCTTGTAAAGGGAAGCCCTCAAGTGAGAAGGCGGTTTCTTGACATGGAAATCGGACAGGTTTCTCCCGTCTACCTTCATGATCTTTCTCTTTACCAGAAAATCCTTTCCCAGCGGAATCATTTTTTGAAACAGCTGCAAACAAGAAAACAAACTGACCGGACGATGCTCGATGTTCTGACCGATCAGCTTGTAGAAGTTGCAGCAAAAGTCGTCGTAAAACGCCTGCAGTTTACAGCACAGCTCGAGAAATGGGCGCAGCCCATCCATGCAGGCATCTCAAGAGGGCTTGAAGAACTGACCCTGAAATACCATACAGCTCTTGATGTATCAGATCCCCTAGATTTGTCGAAAATAGGAGATAGCTATCAAGAAGCGTTTTCTAAATTAAGAGAAAAAGAAATTGAGCGTGGTGTGACGCTGTCAGGGCCTCATCGCGATGATGTTCTTTTCTATGTGAACGGACGCGATGTGCAGACGTATGGTTCTCAAGGACAGCAGCGAACGACGGCGTTGTCCCTTAAGCTGGCGGAGATTGACCTGATCCATGAAGAAATCGGAGAATATCCCATTTTACTATTGGATGATGTACTGAGTGAACTGGATGATTATCGCCAGTCACACTTGCTTCATACGATCCAAGGCCGTGTACAAACGTTTGTCACAACGACAAGCGTTGATGGCATTGATCACGAAACCTTACGTCAAGCAGGAATGTTCCGTGTGCAAAATGGTGCGTTAGTGAAGTGAAGAAATGAGGTGAGCAATTGTATATTCATTTAGGTGATGACTTTGTGGTTTCAACACGAGATATTGTCGGCATTTTTGACTTTAAAGCCAACATGTCGCCTATTGTTGAAGAATTTCTGAAAAAACAGAAACACAAGGTGGTGCCTTCCGTAAACGGCACGCCCAAATCTATCGTAGTCACGGTTCAGAATATATATTACTCTCCCTTATCTTCCAGCACATTAAAAAAACGTGCGCAATTTATGTTTGAAATAGATTCTTAGAAATTTTTTATCACGAATATATCGTTTAGAAAAGTGTAGGTGAATGACGTGGCTATGGAACAGCAGCAAAACAGTTATGATGAAAATCAGATACAGGTACTAGAAGGATTGGAAGCTGTTCGTAAAAGACCGGGGATGTATATCGGTTCGACAAACAGCAAAGGCCTTCACCACTTGGTATGGGAAATTGTCGACAATAGTATTGACGAAGCCCTCGCCGGTTATTGTACGGATATCAATATCCAAATCGAAAAAGACAACAGTATCACGGTTGTAGATAATGGCCGCGGTATTCCAGTCGGTATTCATGAAAAAATGGGCCGTCCTGCGGTAGAAGTCATTATGACGGTGCTTCATGCCGGAGGAAAATTTGACGGAAGCGGCTATAAAGTATCCGGAGGATTACACGGTGTAGGTGCGTCGGTCGTAAACGCACTATCAACAGAGCTTGATGTGACGGTTCACCGTGACGGTAAAATTCACCGCCAAACCTATAAACGCGGAGTTCCGGTTACAGACCTTGAAATCATTGGCGAAACGGATCATACAGGAACGACGACACATTTTGTCCCGGACCCTGAAATTTTCTCAGAAACAACCGAGTATGATTACGATCTGCTTGCCAACCGCGTGCGTGAATTAGCCTTTTTAACAAAGGGCGTAAACATCACGATTGAAGATAAACGTGAAGGACAAGAGCGCAAAAATGAATACCATTACGAAGGCGGAATTAAAAGTTATGTAGAGTATTTAAACCGCTCTAAAGAGGTTGTCCATGAAGAGCCGATTTACATTGAAGGCGAAAAGGACGGCATTACGGTTGAAGTGGCTTTGCAATACAATGACAGCTACACAAGCAACATTTACTCGTTTACAAACAACATTAACACGTACGAAGGCGGTACCCATGAAGCTGGCTTCAAAACGGGCCTGACTCGTGTTATCAACGATTACGCCAGAAAAAAAGGGCTTATTAAAGAAAATGATCCAAACCTAAGCGGAGATGACGTAAGGGAAGGGCTGACAGCGATTATTTCAATCAAACACCCTGATCCGCAGTTTGAGGGCCAAACAAAAACAAAGCTGGGCAACTCAGAAGCACGGACGATCACCGATACGTTATTTTCTACGGCGATGGAAACATTTATGCTGGAAAATCCAGATGCAGCCAAAAAAATTGTCGATAAAGGTTTAATGGCGGCAAGAGCAAGAATGGCTGCGAAAAAAGCGCGTGAACTAACACGCCGTAAGAGTGCTTTGGAAATTTCAAACCTGCCCGGTAAGTTAGCGGACTGCTCTTCAAAAGATCCGAGCATCTCCGAGTTATATATCGTAGAGGGTGACTCTGCCGGAGGATCTGCTAAACAAGGACGCGACAGACATTTCCAAGCCATTTTGCCGCTTAGAGGTAAAATCCTAAACGTTGAAAAGGCCAGACTGGATAAAATCCTTTCTAACAACGAAGTTCGCTCTATGATCACAGCGCTCGGCACAGGTATCGGAGAAGACTTCAACCTTGAGAAAGCCCGTTACCACAAAGTTGTCATTATGACAGATGCCGATGTTGACGGCGCGCACATCAGAACACTGCTGTTAACGTTCTTTTACAGATATATGCGCCAAATTATCGAAAATGGCTACGTGTACATTGCGCAGCCGCCGCTCTACAAGGTTCAACAGGGGAAACGCGTTGAATATGCATACAATGACAAGGAGCTTGAAGAGCTGTTAAAAACTCTTCCTCAAACGCCTAAGCCTGGACTGCAGCGTTACAAAGGTCTTGGTGAAATGAATGCCACCCAGCTATGGGAGACAACCATGGATCCTAGCTCCAGAACACTTCTTCAGGTAACTCTTGAAGATGCAATGGATGCGGATGAGACTTTTGAAATGCTTATGGGCGACAAGGTAGAACCGCGCCGAAACTTCATAGAAGCGAATGCGAGATACGTTAAAAATCTTGACATCTAATCATAAAAAGCCTTATTTCCAATAAGAAATAAGGCTTTTTTCTGAACAAGATCAGATGCAGCGATGCCTGCAATACCTATATATTCTAGCAATTTAATGTGTATAATCATAAGTTTATTGATATAATGGAGAATAGTGAAATCGTATTGAAGGTCATAATGGACAATCTACTCCCACATATTTCATGTGATACTTCAGGGAGGTTTTTTAATGAGTGAACAAAACACACCACAAGTTCGTGAAATAAATATCAGTCAGGAAATGCGTACGTCCTTCTTGGATTATGCAATGAGCGTTATCGTGTCCCGTGCTCTTCCGGATGTTCGTGACGGTTTAAAACCGGTTCATAGACGGATTTTGTATGCAATGAATGATTTAGGCATGACAAGTGACAAGCCTTATAAAAAATCCGCGCGTATCGTTGGAGAAGTTATCGGGAAATACCACCCGCACGGTGATTCAGCGGTATATGAATCCATGGTCAGAATGGCTCAGGATTTCAACTACCGTTATATGCTCGTTGACGGTCACGGAAACTTCGGTTCTGTTGACGGAGACTCAGCGGCGGCCATGCGTTATACAGAAGCACGAATGTCTAAAATCTCAATGGAGATTCTTCGCGACATCACAAAAGACACAATCGATTACCAGGATAACTATGACGGGTCAGAAAGAGAACCTGTCGTTATGCCTTCAAGGTTCCCGAATCTGCTCGTGAACGGTGCTGCCGGCATTGCGGTAGGTATGGCAACAAACATTCCTCCGCACCAGCTGGGAGAAATCATTGACGGTGTACTTGCTGTTAGTGAGAATCCGGACATTACAATTCCAGAGCTTATGGAAGTCATTCCAGGGCCTGATTTCCCGACCGCGGGTCAAATCTTGGGACGCAGCGGTATCCGGAAAGCATACGAATCAGGCCGAGGCTCTATCACGATCCGGGCAAAAGCTGAGATCGAACAAACATCTTCGGGTAAAGAAAGAATTATCGTTACAGAGTTACCTTACCAAGTAAATAAGGCGAAATTAATTGAGAAAATTGCTGATCTCGTAAGGGACAAAAAGATAGAGGGTATCACAGATCTGCGTGATGAGTCAGATCGTACAGGTATGAGAATTGTCATTGAAATCAGACGCGATGCCAATGCGAATGTTATCTTAAACAATCTGTACAAACAAACTGCTCTACAAACATCTTTTGGCATCAACCTGCTTGCGCTTGTTGATGGCCAGCCGAAAGTTTTAACTCTTAAGCAATGCCTGGAGCATTACCTTGACCATCAAAAAGTTGTCATTAGACGCCGTACTGCTTATGAATTGCGTAAAGCAGAAGCGAGAGCTCATATCTTGGAAGGATTGAGAGTTGCACTGGATCATCTCGATGCAGTTATCTCCCTTATCCGTAATTCTCAAACGGCTGAAATTGCGAGAACAGGTTTAATTGAACAATTCTCACTGACAGAGAAGCAAGCACAAGCGATCCTTGACATGAGGCTCCAGCGTTTAACGGGACTGGAACGTGAAAAGATCGAAGAAGAATACCAGTCTCTTGTTAAATTAATTGCAGAGCTAAAAGACATCTTGGCAAATGAATATAAAGTGCTTGAGATCATTCGTGAAGAACTCACGGAAATCAAAGAGCGTTTTAACGATGAAAGACGTACTGAGATCGTCACTTCTGGACTGGAGACAATTGAAGATGAAGATCTCATCGAGAGAGAAAATATCGTAGTTACTCTGACGCACAACGGATACGTCAAACGTCTTCCTGCATCAACTTACCGCAGTCAAAAACGGGGCGGAAAAGGTGTACAAGGTATGGGAACAAACGAAGATGATTTCGTTGAACATTTGATCTCTACGTCAACTCATGACACGATTCTCTTCTTCTCGAACAAGGGGAAAGTGTATCGTGCAAAAGGGTATGAAATCCCTGAATACGGCAGAACGGCAAAAGGAATCCCGATTATTAACCTGCTGGAGGTAGAAAAGGGTGAGTGGATCAACGCGATTATTCCAGTCACGGAATTCAATGCGGAGCTTTACCTCTTCTTCACTACAAAGCATGGGGTTTCAAAACGAACATCGCTATCTCAATTCGCTAATATCCGCAACAATGGTCTAATTGCTCTGAGTCTTCGTGAAGATGATGAACTGATGGGTGTACGTCTGACTGACGGCACAAAACAAATCATCATTGGAACGAAAAACGGTTTACTGATTCGTTTCCCTGAAACAGATGTCCGAGAGATGGGAAGAACTGCGGCGGGCGTAAAAGGCATCACCCTGACGGATGACGACGTTGTTGTCGGCATGGAGATTTTAGAGGAAGAATCACACGTCCTTATCGTAACTGAAAAAGGGTACGGAAAACGAACTCCTGCTGAAGAGTACAGAACCCAAAGCCGGGGCGGAAAAGGACTCAAAACAGCGAAAATCACCGAGAACAACGGCCAACTAGTAGCAGTGAAAGCTACTAAAGGTGAAGAGGATCTAATGATTATTACAGCTAGCGGCGTACTCATCAGAATGGACATCAATGATATCTCCATCACCGGACGTGTCACTCAAGGTGTGCGTCTCATCAGAATGGCAGAAGAAGAGCATGTTGCTACAGTAGCTTTAGTTGAGAAAAACGAAGAAGATGAGAATGAAGAAGAACAAGAAGAAGTGTGAAAAAAAGCGCAGCTGAAATAGCTGCGCTTTTTTGTGTCATAACCCTTTACAGTCATAAAAATTATGGTATAATCATTTCTGTTGTCTTTTTAAAGACACAAGCATGACCATTATGACTAGTAAAAACTTTTTCAAAAAAGTATTGACCTAGTTAACTAAAAATGTTACTATTAAGTAGTCGCTTTGAGAGAAGCACACAAAGTTCTTTGAAAACTAAACAAGACAAAACGTACCTGTTAATTCATTTTTATAAATCGCACAGCGATGTGCGTAGTCAGTCAAACTAGGGCCTGCACGACGCAGGTCACACAGGTGTCGCCGCAGGATGCGGTGAACTTAACCTGTGATCCATTTATCGGAGAGTTTGATCCTGGCTCAGGACGAACGCTGGCGGCGTGCCTAATACATGCAAGTCGAGCGGACAGATGGGAGCTTGCTCCCTGATGTTAGCGGCGGACGGGTGAGTAACACGTGGGTAACCTGCCTGTAAGACTGGGATAACTCCGGGAAACCGGGGCTAATACCGGATGGTTGTTTGAACCGCATGGTTCAAACATAAAAGGTGGCTTCGGCTACCACTTACAGATGGACCCGCGGCGCATTAGCTAGTTGGTGAGGTAACGGCTCACCAAGGCGACGATGCGTAGCCGACCTGAGAGGGTGATCGGCCACACTGGGACTGAGACACGGCCCAGACTCCTACGGGAGGCAGCAGTAGGGAATCTTCCGCAATGGACGAAAGTCTGACGGAGCAACGCCGCGTGAGTGATGAAGGTTTTCGGATCGTAAAGCTCTGTTGTTAGGGAAGAACAAGTGCCGTTCGAATAGGGCGGTACCTTGACGGTACCTAACCAGAAAGCCACGGCTAACTACGTGCCAGCAGCCGCGGTAATACGTAGGTGGCAAGCGTTGTCCGGAATTATTGGGCGTAAAGGGCTCGCAGGCGGTTTCTTAAGTCTGATGTGAAAGCCCCCGGCTCAACCGGGGAGGGTCATTGGAAACTGGGGAACTTGAGTGCAGAAGAGGAGAGTGGAATTCCACGTGTAGCGGTGAAATGCGTAGAGATGTGGAGGAACACCAGTGGCGAAGGCGACTCTCTGGTCTGTAACTGACGCTGAGGAGCGAAAGCGTGGGGAGCGAACAGGATTAGATACCCTGGTAGTCCACGCCGTAAACGATGAGTGCTAAGTGTTAGGGGGTTTCCGCCCCTTAGTGCTGCAGCTAACGCATTAAGCACTCCGCCTGGGGAGTACGGTCGCAAGACTGAAACTCAAAGGAATTGACGGGGGCCCGCACAAGCGGTGGAGCATGTGGTTTAATTCGAAGCAACGCGAAGAACCTTACCAGGTCTTGACATCCTCTGACAATCCTAGAGATAGGACGTCCCCTTCGGGGGCAGAGTGACAGGTGGTGCATGGTTGTCGTCAGCTCGTGTCGTGAGATGTTGGGTTAAGTCCCGCAACGAGCGCAACCCTTGATCTTAGTTGCCAGCATTCAGTTGGGCACTCTAAGGTGACTGCCGGTGACAAACCGGAGGAAGGTGGGGATGACGTCAAATCATCATGCCCCTTATGACCTGGGCTACACACGTGCTACAATGGACAGAACAAAGGGCAGCGAAACCGCGAGGTTAAGCCAATCCCACAAATCTGTTCTCAGTTCGGATCGCAGTCTGCAACTCGACTGCGTGAAGCTGGAATCGCTAGTAATCGCGGATCAGCATGCCGCGGTGAATACGTTCCCGGGCCTTGTACACACCGCCCGTCACACCACGAGAGTTTGTAACACCCGAAGTCGGTGAGGTAACCTTTTAGGAGCCAGCCGCCGAAGGTGGGACAGATGATTGGGGTGAAGTCGTAACAAGGTAGCCGTATCGGAAGGTGCGGCTGGATCACCTCCTTTCTAAGGATATTTTACGGAATATAAGACCTTGGGTCTTATAAACAGAACGTTCCCTGTCTTGTTTAGTTTTGAAGGAACTTTGTTCCTTGAATAAGTTAAGATGGGCCTGTAGCTCAGCTGGTTAGAGCGCACGCCTGATAAGCGTGAGGTCGGTGGTTCGAGTCCACTCAGGCCCACCATCTTATATAACGGGGCCTTAGCTCAGCTGGGAGAGCGCCTGCTTTGCACGCAGGAGGTCAGCGGTTCGATCCCGCTAGGCTCCACCAACGTGTTCTTTGAAAACTAGATAACAGTAGACATCACATTCAATTAGTAACACAAGATATCACATAGTGATTCTTTTTAACGGTTAAGTTAGAAAGGGCGCACGGTGGATGCCTTGGCACTAGGAGCCGATGAAGGACGGGACGAACACCGATATGCTTCGGGGAGCTGTAAGCAAGCTTTGATCCGGAGATTTCCGAATGGGGAAACCCACCACTCGTAATGGAGTGGTATCCATATCTGAATTCATAGGATATGAGAAGGCAGACCCGGGGAACTGAAACATCTAAGTACCCGGAGGAAGAGAAAGCAAATGCGATTCCCTGAGTAGCGGCGAGCGAAACGGGATCAGCCCAAACCAAGAGGCTTGCCTCTTGGGGTTGTAGGACACTCTGTACGGAGTTACAAAGGAACGAGGTAGATGAAGAGGTCTGGAAAGGCCCGCCATAGGAGGTAACAGCCCTGTAGTCAAAACTTCGTTCTCTCCTGAGTGGATCCTGAGTACGGCGGAACACGTGAAATTCCGTCGGAATCCGGGAGGACCATCTCCCAAGGCTAAATACTCCCTAGTGACCGATAGTGAACCAGTACCGTGAGGGAAAGGTGAAAAGCACCCCGGAAGGGGAGTGAAAGAGATCCTGAAACCGTGTGCCTACAAGTAGTCAGAGCCCGTTAACGGGTGATGGCGTGCCTTTTGTAGAATGAACCGGCGAGTTACGATCTCGTGCAAGGTTAAGCAGAAGATGCGGAGCCGCAGCGAAAGCGAGTCTGAATAGGGCGCATGAGTACGTGGTCGTAGACCCGAAACCAGGTGATCTACCCATGTCCAGGGTGAAGTTCAGGTAACACTGAATGGAGGCCCGAACCCACGCACGTTGAAAAGTGCGGGGATGAGGTGTGGGTAGGGGTGAAATGCCAATCGAACCTGGAGATAGCTGGTTCTCTCCGAAATAGCTTTAGGGCTAGCCTCAAGGTAAGAGTCTTGGAGGTAGAGCACTGATTGGACTAGGGGCCCCTACCGGGTTACCGAATTCAGTCAAACTCCGAATGCCAATGACTTATCCTTGGGAGTCAGACTGCGAGTGATAAGATCCGTAGTCGAAAGGGAAACAGCCCAGACCGCCAGCTAAGGTCCCAAAGTATACGTTAAGTGGAAAAGGATGTGGAGTTGCTTAGACAACCAGGATGTTGGCTTAGAAGCAGCCACCATTTAAAGAGTGCGTAATAGCTCACTGGTCGAGTGACTCTGCGCCGAAAATGTACCGGGGCTAAACGTATCACCGAAGCTGCGGACTGTTCTTCGAACAGTGGTAGGAGAGCGTTCTAAGGGCTGTGAAGCCAGACCGGAAGGACTGGTGGAGCGCTTAGAAGTGAGAATGCCGGTATGAGTAGCGAAAGAGGGGTGAGAATCCCCTCCACCGAATGCCTAAGGTTTCCTGAGGAAGGCTCGTCCGCTCAGGGTTAGTCGGGACCTAAGCCGAGGCCGAAAGGCGTAGGCGATGGACAACAGGTTGATATTCCTGTACCACCTCCTCACCATTTGAGCAATGGGGGGACGCAGGAGGATAGGGTAAGCGCGGTATTGGATATCCGCGTCCAAGCAGTTAGGCTGGGAAATAGGCAAATCCGTTTCCCATAAGGCTGAGCTGTGATGGCGAGCGAAATATAGTAGCGAAGTTCCTGATTCCACACTGCCAAGAAAAGCCTCTAGCGAGGTGAGAGGTGCCCGTACCGCAAACCGACACAGGTAGGCGAGGAGAGAATCCTAAGGTGATCGAGAGAACTCTCGTTAAGGAACTCGGCAAAATGACCCCGTAACTTCGGGAGAAGGGGTGCTCTGTTAGGGTGCAAGCCCGAGAGAGCCGCAGTGAATAGGCCCAGGCGACTGTTTAGCAAAAACACAGGTCTCTGCGAAGCCGTAAGGCGAAGTATAGGGGCTGACGCCTGCCCGGTGCTGGAAGGTTAAGAGGAGCGCTTAGCGTAAGCGAAGGTGCGAATTGAAGCCCCAGTAAACGGCGGCCGTAACTATAACGGTCCTAAGGTAGCGAAATTCCTTGTCGGGTAAGTTCCGACCCGCACGAAAGGCGCAACGATCTGGGCACTGTCTCAACGAGAGACTCGGTGAAATTATAGTACCTGTGAAGATGCAGGTTACCCGCGACAGGACGGAAAGACCCCGTGGAGCTTTACTGCAGCCTGATATTGAATGTTGGTACAGCTTGTACAGGATAGGTAGGAGCCTTGGAAACCGGAGCGCCAGCTTCGGTGGAGGCATCGGTGGGATACTACCCTGGCTGTATTGACCTTCTAACCCGCCGCCCTTATCGGGCGGGGAGACAGTGTCAGGTGGGCAGTTTGACTGGGGCGGTCGCCTCCTAAAAGGTAACGGAGGCGCCCAAAGGTTCCCTCAGAATGGTTGGAAATCATTCGCAGAGTGTAAAGGCACAAGGGAGCTTGACTGCGAGACCTACAAGTCGAGCAGGGACGAAAGTCGGGCTTAGTGATCCGGTGGTTCCGCATGGAAGGGCCATCGCTCAACGGATAAAAGCTACCCCGGGGATAACAGGCTTATCTCCCCCAAGAGTCCACATCGACGGGGAGGTTTGGCACCTCGATGTCGGCTCATCGCATCCTGGGGCTGTAGTCGGTCCCAAGGGTTGGGCTGTTCGCCCATTAAAGCGGTACGCGAGCTGGGTTCAGAACGTCGTGAGACAGTTCGGTCCCTATCCGTCGCGGGCGCAGGAAATTTGAGAGGAGCTGTCCTTAGTACGAGAGGACCGGGATGGACGCACCGCTGGTGTACCAGTTGTTCTGCCAAGGGCATCGCTGGGTAGCTATGTGCGGACGGGATAAGTGCTGAAAGCATCTAAGCATGAAGCCCCCCTCAAGATGAGATTTCCCATTCCGCAAGGAAGTAAGATCCCTGAAAGATGATCAGGTTGATAGGTCTGAGGTGGAAGTGTGGCGACACATGGAGCTGACAGATACTAATCGATCGAGGACTTAACCATATTTTTGAATGATGTCACACCTGTTATCTAGTTTTGAGAGAACACTCTCAATTTGTTTGGTGGCGATAGCGAAGAGGTCACACCCGTTCCCATACCGAACACGGAAGTTAAGCTCTTCAGCGCCGATGGTAGTCGGGGGTTTCCCCCTGTGAGAGTAGGACGCCGCCAAGCAAGCTTAAACCCAGCTCAATGAGCTGGGTTTTTTGTTTGTTAAAAATGAAGAAGAAACTGTGAAGCGTATTTAGGGAATTTCTTTTCTGATACTAATAAAAACTGCTGAATTAACACGTAGTCATCACTTATATGCTGTGTTAATAACTCATACCACCATTCTGTTTCATACCTTGCAATCATCCCAACGTTGTACAAAATCAAATAATGAATTGTCATTTCGGGAAGCCTCAGAAATTGCTCCCTTTGAGAAGGGATATAATATTGGTTCTTTTCCATGTCAAACAATAAGCTGGTCGATGTCCATGGCTCCTTGTCTTGTGGTGAAATTTCGAACAGCAGCCCGTGTTCATTTTTTTTTGTAAAAGACCATTGATAATGATGGGACATGTATTCAGCAAACCTTGAATCAGACATTTTGTAATTGATTACTACTTCCTCCGGTACAAAAATTTCGTTCTTATCCTTCTCAACTTTTGTCATAAATCGTTCTTTCTGCTGAAAGTAGAAAATATCGCTAAGTTCTGGAATGGCCATTAATAATTTTTTCATGGTATACCGTTCATCTACTATATCCGATTGTCCGAATAAATGTTTCATAAAATGTACGCATAGGCCATTCCGTTGTATTTTCACTTCATCGTCGCTAAAACAATAATTTTGTTTCTTTCGTTTTCTTGTTGTTACGCCATGTGCCAGTACTGATGTATGGCTTGGATAATGAGGATCACGTGTAATTAAGCATGCTTTGATAAGCTGTGCCATTCCATAAAATAAAAGAATCGGTTTGATTTCTAAGGGAGAATATGCGGCTTGTTTATAAAACGATTCGGCATGCTTTAAGAAATAAATAAACCGTTCACTGTTTTTAAAAGAGTTTTTTTTCGCATCGTTAATACCGTTTAAGATATAAACCTTTTCTAGAAATTTCTGGGTTGATTCAACGGAGTAAAATAGCGCTAAGTCTTTCCACTCATGATATGTCATGTATATTTCTTAATCCTTTCCGTTATCTAAATATTTCAACTCTTTCCCGCTTCCTTGACATGCTCTTGGCTAGTTGATAATCTACATATAATATTTTGCCGAAAAGAGGGGGATTTACTAATGTGGGAAAGTAAATTTTCAAAAGAAGGCTTAACGTTCGACGATGTGCTGCTTGTACCAGCAAAGTCTGAGGTACTTCCGCGTGATGTGGATTTATCTGTAGAACTTACAAAAACGTTAAAGCTAAATATTCCTGTCATCAGCGCAGGTATGGACACTGTAACAGAATCAGCAATGGCAATTGCAATGGCAAGACAGGGCGGCTTGGGCATCATTCACAAAAATATGTCCATTGAACAGCAGGCTGAACAAGTTGATAAAGTAAAGCGTTCTGAGCGCGGCGTTATCACAAATCCCTTCTTTTTAACTCCTGATCACCAAGTATTTGATGCGGAGCATTTGATGGGGAAATACAGAATTTCCGGTGTTCCGATTGTAAATAACGAAGAAGACCAGAAGCTTGTTGGAATTATTACAAACCGTGACCTTCGTTTTATTTCTGACTACTCAATGAAAATCAGCGACGTCATGACGAAAGAAGAGCTAGTTACTGCATCTGTAGGAACTACTCTGGATGAAGCTGAAAAGATTTTGCAGAAACATAAAATTGAAAAGCTTCCTCTCGTAGATGACCAGAATAAATTAAAAGGTCTTATCACAATTAAAGACATTGAAAAAGTCATTGAGTTCCCGAACTCATCTAAAGACATTCACGGCCGCCTGATCGTTGGCGCGGCAGTTGGTGTAACTGGCGATACAATGACTCGCGTCAAAAAGCTTGTTGAAGCCAATGTTGATGTGATTGTTATCGATACAGCTCACGGACACTCTCAAGGCGTTTTAAACACAGTCACAAAAATCCGTGAAACGTATCCCGAATTAAACATTATTGCTGGAAACGTGGCAACAGCTGAAGCGACAAGAGCGCTTATCGAAGCTGGAGCAGACGTTGTCAAAGTTGGAATAGGGCCTGGTTCAATTTGTACTACACGTGTTGTAGCCGGCGTGGGTGTTCCGCAAATTACAGCAATTTATGATTGTGCGACTGAAGCAAGAAAACACGGCAAAACAATCATCGCCGACGGTGGGATTAAATTCTCTGGCGATATCACTAAAGCATTGGCAGCCGGCGGACATGCTGTTATGCTCGGAAGCTTGCTTGCAGGCACATCAGAAAGCCCTGGTGAAACTGAAATCTACCAAGGCAGAAGATTTAAGGTATACCGCGGCATGGGATCAGTTGCTGCAATGGAAAAAGGAAGTAAAGACCGTTACTTCCAAGAAGAAAACAAAAAATTTGTTCCTGAAGGAATTGAAGGACGCACACCTTACAAAGGGCCAGTTGAAGAAACCGTTTATCAGCTAGTCGGAGGCCTTCGTTCTGGTATGGGGTATTGCGGGTCCAAAGATCTGCGTGCGCTAAGAGAAGAAGCTCAGTTCATTCGCATGACTGGCGCAGGACTTCGCGAAAGCCATCCGCATGACGTACAGATTACAAAAGAATCACCTAACTATACAATTTCATAATAAATTGTTACAAATTAAAAACATTTGACAGGGTCTCTGACTCTGTCTATTTTTTTTATACTGATTATGATAAAATTTATACTGTTGTGCATTGAAAATGTCCTTAACGGCTTAATTATAGATGAAGAAAATGAAATACGGAGGTCGTACGATTGAACATCAAGAAATGTAAACAGCTACTGATGTCATTGGTTGTGTTAACTCTAGCTGTCACGTGTCTGGCTCCAATGTCAAAAGCGAAAGCAGCCAGCGATCCAATTGATATCAATGCATCTGCTGCTATTATGATCGAAGCTTCTTCAGGTAAAATTCTTTACAGTAAAAATGCAGATAAGAGACTGCCAATTGCGAGTATGACAAAAATGATGACAGAGTATCTGTTATTGGAAGCAATTGATCAAGGTAAAGTGAAATGGGACCAAACCTATACGCCTGATGACTATGTGTATGAAATTTCCCAAGATAACAGCTTATCAAACGTTCCTCTTCGGAAAGACGGGAAATACACAGTAAAAGAATTATATCAAGCTACAGCAATTTATTCTGCAAATGCTGCTGCTATTGCGATTGCAGAAATCGTTGCCGGTTCTGAAACTAAGTTTGTTGAAAAAATGAATGCAAAAGCAAAAGAACTAGGCTTAACAGATTACAAATTTGTTAACGCAACAGGTCTTGAAAACAAAGATCTTCACGGGCATCAGCCTGAGGGGACAAGCGTAAATGAAGAAAGTGAAGTTTCTGCAAAGGATATGGCGGTTCTTGCGGATCACTTGATTACTGACTACCCTGAGATACTGGAGACTTCCAGTATCGCCAAAACGAAATTCAGAGAAGGCACCGATGATGAAATGGACATGCCGAACTGGAATTTTATGCTGAAGGGGCTTGTCAGCGAGTATAAAAAAGCGACTGTAGACGGACTGAAAACAGGTTCTACTGACTCTGCGGGTTCATGCTTTACAGGAACAGCTGAACGCAACGGTATGCGTGTCATCACTGTTGTTTTAAACGCAAAGGGCAACCTTCATACAGGCCGTTTCGATGAAACGAAAAAAATGTTTGATTATGCTTTCGACAATTTCTCCATGAAAGAAATTTATGCTGAAGGCGATCAAGTAAAAGGCCATAAAACAATTTCAGTTGATAAGGGTAAAGAGAAAGAAGTAGGCATTGTGACAAACAAGGCGTTCTCTCTTCCTGTCAAAAATGGTGAAGAAAAGAATTACAAAGCGAAGGTCACACTGAATAAAGACAACTTAACTGCTCCTGTGAAAAAAGGAACCAAGGTTGGGAAGCTGACTGCGGAATACACAGGTGATGAAAAGGATTACGGATTCCTTAACAGCGATCTGGCTGGCGTAGACCTTGTTACAAAAGAAAATGTAGAAAAAGCAAACTGGTTTGTTTTGACAATGCGCAGTATCGGCGGATTTTTTGCCGGAATTTGGGGAAGCATTGTTGATACGGTAACCGGCTGGTTTTAATCAATTGAAAGAGCTCTGATGGATGTTAGGGCTCTTTCGCGTAATATACTGAAAAAACCCAATTTTTAATAAAAAATGATTTTCAAAGCGCTAAAAACCGAATAAAATAGTATATATGCATATGAATTATTGGATTTCTAGGATACAATAAGGATTAGAAATCATATAACTATACCTTGATTAGGGGGACCAAGAAATGGCTCAAACAGGTACTGAACGTGTAAAACGCGGAATGGCAGAAATGCAAAAAGGCGGCGTCATCATGGACGTCATCAATGCGGAACAAGCGAAAATCGCTGAAGAAGCTGGAGCTGTCGCTGTAATGGCGCTAGAACGTGTGCCAGCAGATATTCGCGCGGCTGGAGGAGTTGCCCGTATGGCTGACCCTACAATCGTGGAAGAAGTAATGAATGCAGTATCTATCCCGGTAATGGCAAAAGCGCGTATCGGACATATTGTTGAAGCGCGTGTGCTTGAAGCTATGGGTGTTGACTATATTGATGAAAGTGAAGTTCTGACGCCGGCTGACGAAGAATTTCATTTAAATAAAAATGAATACACAGTTCCTTTTGTCTGTGGCTGCCGTGATCTTGGTGAAGCAACACGCCGTATTGCGGAAGGTGCTTCTATGCTTCGCACAAAAGGTGAGCCTGGAACAGGTAATATTGTTGAGGCTGTTCGCCATATGCGTAAAGTTAACGCTCAAGTGCGCAAAGTAGTTGCGATGAGTGAGGATGAGCTAATGACAGAAGCGAAAAACCTAGGTGCTCCTTACGAGCTTCTTCTTCAAATTAAAAAAGACGGCAAGCTTCCTGTCGTTAACTTTGCCGCTGGCGGCGTAGCAACTCCAGCTGATGCTGCTCTCATGATGCAGCTTGGTGCTGACGGAGTATTTGTTGGTTCTGGTATTTTTAAATCAGACAACCCTGCTAAATTTGCGAAAGCAATTGTGGAAGCAACAACTCACTTTACTGATTACAAATTAATCGCTGAGTTGTCAAAAGAGCTTGGTACTGCAATGAAAGGGATTGAAATCTCAAACTTACTTCCAGAACAGCGTATGCAAGAACGCGGCTGGTAAGAACATAGGAGCGCTGCTGACATGTTAACAATAGGTGTACTAGGACTTCAAGGAGCAGTTAGAGAGCACATCCATGCGATTGAAGCATGCGGCGCGGCTGGTCTTGTCGTAAAACGTCCGGAGCAGCTGAACGAAGTTGACGGGTTGATTTTGCCGGGCGGTGAGAGCACGACGATGCGCCGTTTGATCGATACGTATCAATTCATGGAGCCGCTTCGTGAATTCGCTGCTCAGGGCAAACCGATGTTTGGAACATGTGCCGGATTAATTATATTAGCAAAAGAAATTGCCGGTTCAGATAATCCTCATTTAGGTCTTCTGAATGTGGTTGTAGAACGTAATTCATTTGGCCGGCAGGTTGACAGCTTTGAAGCTGATTTAACAATTAAAGGCTTGGACGAGCCTTTTACTGGGGTATTCATCCGTGCTCCGCATATTTTAGAAGCTGGTGAAAATGTTGAAGTTCTATCGGAGCATAATGGTCGTATTGTAGCCGCGAAACAGGGGCAATTCCTTGGCTGCTCATTCCATCCGGAGCTGACAGAAGATCACCGAGTGACGCAGCTGTTTGTTGAAATGGTTGAGGAATATAAGCAAAAGGCACTTGTATAAAACAGTTGAAAGCTGTGGAAACTTATAGTACATTATAAGCACAAATAAAGATCGAAAAGCGTTGATAGGAACTAGTAGGGAGCCTCTCTTTCTAAGAGAGCCGATGGTTGGTGCGAATCGGTGAAAGATGCTGTCTGAATCCATCCTTGAGCGAAATGCTGAAGCGAGTAGGCATTTACGGGATAACCGTTATGTTTGAAAGTGGAAAACGAGTCTTTGATTTGTTTTCAATCAGGGTGGCAACGCGAGAGCTCTCGTCCCTTTATGGGGATGAGGGCTCTTTTTATTTTCGATAAATCAATAAAAAAAGGAGTGTTTCGCATGCTTGATACGAAAATGCTGAGAGCAAATTTTCAAGAAATTAAAGCAAAGCTTGTACACAAAGGCGAAGACTTAACTGATTTTGATAAGTTTGAGGCGCTGGATGATAGACGAAGAGAGCTTATCGGCAAGGTTGAAGAGTTAAAAGGAAAACGAAATGAAGTTTCTCAGCAGGTTGCTGTGCTGAAGCGTGAGAAAAAAGACGCGGATCACATTATTAAAGAAATGCGTGAAGTCGGCGAGGAAATTAAAAAGCTCGATGAAGAATTACGGACAGTGGAAGCTGAGCTTGATACAATCCTGCTCTCAATCCCGAATATTCCGCATGAGTCTGTACCTGTCGGTGAAACAGAAGACGACAACGTAGAAGTGCGTAAATGGGGTGAAAAGCCTTCATTTGCTTATGAGCCGAAGCCGCACTGGGATATTGCGGATGAGCTGGGTATTCTGGATTTTGAACGTGCTGCCAAAGTAACAGGAAGCCGTTTCGTGTTCTATAAAGGCTTAGGTGCTCGTCTGGAGCGTGCGCTTTATAACTTTATGCTTGATCTGCATGTGGATGAGTATAACTACACTGAAGTGATCCCGCCATATATGGTAAACCGCGCAAGCATGACGGGAACGGGGCAGCTTCCTAAATTTGAAGAGGATGCATTTAAAATCAGAGAAGAAGATTATTTCTTAATTCCAACGGCGGAAGTGCCGATTACAAACATGCATCGCGATGAAATCCTTTCAGGTGACAGCCTGCCGATCAACTATGCGGCATTCAGTGCTTGCTTCCGTTCTGAAGCTGGTTCAGCAGGACGTGACACACGCGGATTAATTCGTCAGCACCAATTTAATAAAGTTGAGCTTGTAAAGTTTGTGAAGCCTGAAGATTCTTATGAAGAATTAGAGAAACTTACAAACCAAGCAGAACGGGTTCTTCAGCTGCTTGAGCTTCCATACCGTGTCATGAGCATGTGTACGGGTGACTTAGGCTTTACGGCTGCGAAAAAATACGATATCGAAGTTTGGATTCCAAGCCAAGACACATATCGAGAAATCTCTTCTTGCAGCAACTTCGAAGCGTTCCAGGCGAGACGTGCGAATATTCGTTTCAGACGTGAAGCGAAAGGCAAGCCTGAGCATGTACACACACTGAACGGCTCAGGACTGGCGGTTGGAAGAACAGTTGCTGCTATCTTAGAAAATTATCAGCAGGAAGACGGAAGCGTTGTGATTCCGAAAGTGCTTCGTCCTTATATGGGGAATAGAGAAGTAATGAAACCGTAAATTATGGAAAGGCGTGCCTGACAAGGTGCGCCTTTTTGCTTATGTAAACACGGCATTTTCATAAAAACAAAAAAAGTTTTTAAAAATGCTTGACCACACGAGAACATACGTGATATAGTTAGTCTTGTCGATACGGAGGAATACCCAAGTCCGGCTGAAGGGATCGGTCTTGAAAACCGACAGGGGTGTCAAAGCCCGCGGGGGTTCGAATCCCTCTTCCTCCGCCATATTGATTTTAATTCTAATGAAACACAAGCATATATTGGAGATTGTTTTGTCCGTTGCATTCGGTGCGGCGGATTTTTTATTTTAAAGAAAAAGTGAATCTCGACTGAGATTCACTTTTTTTGATTATCATGAATAACTGAAGCAATTTGATCTACAATATTTTCAATCGAGTTTTCGTCGTTCAGAAGATCATAATCTTCAATGCGAAGTTTTAAAACAGGGCAGGCATTAAAACCGCTTATCCAGTTCTCGTAGCGTGTATGCATTTCTTCCCAATAAGACCGGCTTGTCTGAAGCTCCATCTCACGGCCGCGTTGTTCAATCCGGTTTAAAATGTTCTCCAGATCTCCTTCTAAATAGATCAACACATCTGGATGTGGGAAATACGGTGTCATTACCATTGCTTCGAAAAGGCTTGTGTAAGTCTTATAATCAACCTTTGACATTGTCCCTTTATCAGCATGCATTTTTGCGAAAATTCCTGTATCTTCATAAATCGAACGATCCTGTACAAAACCTCCGCCGGCTTCAAAAATTGTTTTCTGTTCTTTGAAGCGTTCAGCTAAGAAGTAAATTTGAAGGTGAAAGCTCCAACGTTCAAAATCATGATAGAACTTTTCCAAATATGGATTATGATCGACTTCCTCCAACGATGTTTTAAATCCAAGCCGTTTAGCTAAAGTTTTTGTTAAAGTCGATTTTCCGACACCTACTGTTCCTGCTACTGTAATAATTGAATTCTTAGGGATATGATGTTCCTTCATACGATAAGCTCCTTTACATGGGCGGCAATGCGTTCAAAGTCGCTCTTATTCAAAACGAAATCCTTTGAATCACCATCTACGGTTAACACTGTAAGTTCAGGGTCTGCTTCCTGCAGCTGCTTGATGGCGACTTCATAATCTGAAATCAGCTGCTCCAAATAGCTAGTTTCAATTTTTTTCTCAAAGGGGCGCCCGCGTTTTTCAATGCGGTGTAGCAATGTAGGCAGACTGGCCTTTATGTAAATGATGAAATTCGGCTTTGGCAGATCATCCGTTAGCAGGTGATATATCTTTTTGTATTTTTCCAGCTGATGTGGAGACAAGGTTCGTTCCGCAAAAATCACATTTTTATAAATATGATAATCAGCTATTACAGGCTGTCCCTTTTTTAAAAAGTGATCACTGGTGTCTTCAAGCTGTTTGTATCTGTGACAAAGAAAAAACATCTCGAGCTGGAAGCTCCATTCCTTTATATTGTCATAAAACTTATCAAGGTACGGGTTATCCTCTACAATCTCATTGATCATAGGGAATCCGAATTTTTGTGAGAGCATCGTTGCGAGAGTTGTTTTTCCTGCCCCGATAGGACCTTCTATTGCAATAAAAGGGGCTGTATTCATCGGAATCCTCCTTATATCTGAAAAACGTGCGTCAGTTACCGACCTTCATATTGTATCACAACCCTTGGGTGCCCCCATGAAAAAAAGACGTTTCCAAATTATCGAAACGTCTTTTTGACAACATTAAATTGATCAGACAGCAGCAGCCAGTTTTGTGGAAAGGAAAGACCCAGCTTCCAATAGCTGATGCCTCTTAAATTCAGCTCTTTAATCAGATTGAATTTTGCTTGAATCGAGCGGGCATCCTCGAACCATACCTCGTGCCTTCTGTTTTCTGCATCAGTATAGCGGAAGAAAGGAGCTTGAGCGGTTTGGTCATACTGAATGGAAGCATTGTTCTGATCAGCTATGACAATGGCTTGCTGAGGGCTTACTGCTCTTGCTGGAGTTCCCCCTGCTGTATATGGCAGCGTCCAGTCATATCCATATAAATTCTGGCCCATGACAATTTTGTTCGCAGGCATTTCAGTCAAAGCATATTCTATGACATCACGGACAGGTCCAATTGGAGAAACCGCTTGAGGCGGTCCGCCGCTATAGCCCCATTCATATGTCATGAGAACAACAAAGTCGACAATTTCGCCATGTGCCCTGTAATCATGAGCTTCATACCACCTGCCCTGCTGTGTTGCACTTGTTTTAGGAGCAAGAGCCGTAGAAATTTCTAAGCCCTCTCGATGGAAAAGATCCCTTGCTTCGCGGAGGAATTGATTATAGGCCTCTCTATCCTGGGGCCGCAAATATTCAAAGTCGAAATGAATGTCACGGAAGCCATATCTTCTGGCATTCTCGACTATTTCATTTAGAAGCCGTCTTTTTACAGTTTCGTCGTTCAAAAGGATCCGGCCAAGTTCATCGCTGAATGCCTGGTTTTCTAGGTTCGTTATAATCATCATCAATGTTGTATTTTGACTTTCTGTAATGCTCCTTAAATTCGTTAAAGGCGGTGCGACTAAGGTTCCGTTCCGCTGTGCCTGGAAGCTGAATGCGCCAAGGTAAGTTAAGTAGGGCGACGCTTCTCTGGCCGCCTGCTGGAGATTTTCGCTGACTTGATTTCCTCGGGGCTCCAAATAAGCATTTGATTCGATGTCTCGTTTAGGAGCTGGAGGGATGTATAAACGGAAACCAATCTGAAGCACGGTATTTAACTGGATGCGGTTAACCCTTGCGAGCTCGGCTGCTGTTGTATTGAACTGCCGGGCGATGGATGTCAGGGTATCACCTCGCTTCACATCATAGAACTGGCCAGCTATTGGAATGACAATGGTTTGTCCGACAACAAGGCTGTCGGGATTCGGTATTTCATTCGTTTCAGTGATGTCATTTGTGGTTGTTCTGTATTGTGAAGCGATAGCAGAAAGAGTGTCGCCTTGTTTTACCACATAAATTTGAATGAAAAACGCCTCCTTTCATATCGCTATCAATGTATGAAAGAAAAGCGCTGATCATGTTTATTTTTCTATAATTTGTTCTTCCGTCGTAATTTCTGCGAAAAGAACATTCTCCATCATGGTTAAGGCGAATTCGTTATCTTCGTCACTGTTTGACGCGATACAGTCCTTAGGAATCGTGATGCTGTATTCCCTCATATAAGCGTCATTAGCGGTAAACAGCACGCATATATTGCCGGCTATACCTGTTATGATAATATGTCTCACCTGCAACTCAGTAAGAAGGGTGTGAAGTGCTGTTTCGTAGAAAGCGGAATGTTTCGGTTTGATTAAAAAATAATCAGCATCTACCGGAGCTATCTTTGTGATGATATCCTTGCTTCTTTCATTTGTGCATTCTTGCTGTATGTTTTTAATGTCAGCTTGCCAAAGTCCATAATGATCATTGATGTAAATAATCGGCCATTCATTTTGTCTCGCGTGCTCCTTTAATGATAAAATATGAGGAACGATTTTTTCTGTTTTTTTAGCGAGGGTTTCCCCCATATCGAATTCAAAATTATTGATCATGTCTACAATGAGAAGGGCTTTATCTGCTTTGGACAATCGACAGTCTCCTTTCCGTTTCAGTTATAGTTAATATGTAGCCTTTTTAGGCAATGAAAAAACTTTGAAAAGAGAGCTTATCCTTATGACACAAGATGAACTTTATATGAAAGAAGCAATTAAAGAAGCGAAAAAGGCTGAAGAGAAAGGTGAAGTGCCAATAGGTGCGGTGCTTGTCATTAATGGTGAAATTATAGCGCGTGCGCATAATTTAAGAGAGACTGAACAGCGATCTATTGCCCATGCAGAAATGCTTGTAATTGATGAAGCGTGTAAGGCACTCGGAACATGGCGGCTGGAAGGTGCGACTCTTTATGTGACGCTTGAGCCTTGTCCAATGTGTGCTGGTGCAGTCGTACTTTCTCGAGTGGAAAAAGTGGTTTTTGGCGCATTTGATCCGAAAGGCGGCTGTTCAGGCACGCTAATGAACCTTCTTCAGGAGGAACGCTTTAATCATCAGGCTGAAGTGGTGAGCGGTGTGCTTGAGGAAGAATGCGGCGGAATGCTCAGTGCGTTTTTCAGAGAACTAAGAAAAAAGAAGAAAGCCGCCAGGAAAAACTTGTCTGAATAGTACGGTTGCAATTTTTAGGGGAAACAGATATACTTAAGTGTGCATCGTAATAGATGCAACATAAAATTTGATATTTATTTTGCCGTGCTAAGCGGGGAGGTAGCGGTGCCCTGTACCTGCAATCCGCTCTAGCAGGGCCGAATCCCTTCTCGAGGTTCGTTTACTTTAAGGCCTGCCTTAAGTAAGTGGTGTTGACGTTTGGGTCCTGCGCAATGGGAATTCATGAACCATGTCAGGTCCGGAAGGAAGCAGCATTAAGTGAAACCTCTCATGTGCCGCAGGGTTGCCTGGGCCGAGCTAACTGCTTAAGTAACGCTTAGGGTAGCGAATCGACAGAAGGTGCACGGTAAATCAATCATCAAATTTTCAGACTCACCTAATATTAGGTGAGTTTTTTGTTATGTAAAAAGAGCTTTTGGAATCGAAACAAGGTTCATGTATAATGGGAATGATGAATAACGGAGGAGGGCAAACCCGTGAGTTACCAAGCTTTATATCGAGTATTCAGGCCTCAGCGCTTTGAAGATGTGGTCGGACAAGAACACATTACAAAAACGCTGCAAAATGCCCTTTTGCAAAAAAAGTTTTCTCACGCCTATCTGTTTTCCGGGCCTAGAGGAACCGGAAAAACCAGTGCAGCCAAAATATTTGCTAAGGCTGTCAACTGTGAACATGCTCCTGTTGATGAGCCATGCAACGAATGTGCGGCCTGTAAAGGGATAACAAACGGGTCAATATCCGATGTCATAGAAATTGACGCCGCTTCTAATAACGGTGTTGATGAGATTCGTGACATTCGCGATAAAGTGAAGTTTGCCCCATCGGCCGTCACATATAAGGTATATATCATAGATGAGGTGCATATGCTTTCTATCGGCGCTTTTAATGCATTACTAAAAACATTAGAAGAGCCGCCTGAGCATTGTATTTTCATATTAGCAACAACTGAACCGCACAAAATTCCTTTAACCATTATCTCTAGATGTCAGCGTTTTGACTTTAAACGAATTACCTCCCAAGCGATTGTAGGCCGCATGAATAAAATTGTTGATGCTGAACAGCTGCAAGTGGAGGAAGGATCGCTGGAAATCATCGCGAGTGCTGCAGACGGAGGGATGAGGGATGCCCTGAGCCTTCTTGATCAGGCCATATCATTCAGCGGCGATATCCTGAAAGTCGAAGATGCGCTTTTAATTACGGGTGCTGTTTCTCAATTATATATCGGGAAGCTTGCAAAATCCCTGCATGATAAAAACGTTTCTGACGCACTGGAAACATTAAATGAATTGCTTCAGCAAGGAAAAGATCCAGCTAAGCTGATAGAAGATATGATTTTCTATTTCAGGGACATGCTGCTGTACAAAACAGCCCCTGGCTTAGAGGGAGTGCTTGAGAAAGTAAAAGTCGATGAAACGTTCCGGGAACTAAGTGAACAAATTCCGGCTCAGGCCCTATATGAAATGATTGATATTCTGAACAAGAGCCATCAGGAAATGAAATGGACAAATCATCCGCGTATCTTTTTCGAAGTGGCCGTTGTGAAGATTTGCCAAACCTCACATCAATCTGCTGCTGATCTCCCGGAAGTGGATATGCTGATGAAAAAAATCCAGCAGCTCGAACAGGAAGTAGAGCGGCTCAAAACAACGGGCATAAAAGCAGCTGCGGAAAGCCCGAAAAAAGAAGCGCCGCGTGTGCCAAAGGGCGGGAAATCCAATTACAAAGCGCCAGTAGGCAGAATTCATGAGATTTTGAAGGAAGCCACAAGACCGGATCTTGATCTGCTCAGAAACAGTTGGGGCAAGCTTCTTGCTCATCTCAAACAGCAAAACAAAGTATCACATGCCGCTTTGCTGAATGACAGTGAACCTGTGGCTGCCGGATCGGCGGCATTTGTTCTGAAATTCAAATATGAAATTCATTGTAAAATGGTCGCTGAGGATAACAACGGAGTCCGGACTAATCTTGAGCAGATTTTAGAATCGATGCTCGGAAAAAGAATGGATTTGATTGGCGTTCCAGAAGCACAATGGGGTAAAATAAGAGAAGAATTTTTAGAAGATCATCAGCAGGAAAATGAAGGATCAAATGAACCGGCTGAAGAAGACCCGCTTATTGCCGAAGCGAAAAAGCTTGTTGGAGCGGATTTAATTGAAATAAAAGACTAACAAAATGAAAGAGAGTGAATGCTATGCGTGGCGGAATGGGTAATATGCAAAAAATGATGAAACAAATGCAAAAAATGCAAAAGGACATGGCGAAGGCTCAAGAAGAGCTTGCAGAAAAGGTTGTTGAAGGAACTGCAGGCGGCGGTATGGTAACAGTAAAAGCAAACGGCCAAAAAGAAATCCTGGATGTTATCATCAAAGAAGAAGTCGTTGATCCTGAAGATATTGATATGCTTCAAGATTTAGTGCTTGCTGCAACGAATGAAGCTTTGAAAAAAGTTGACGAAATCACAAACGAAACAATGGGTCAATTTACAAAGGGAATGAACATGCCAGGTTTATTCTAGGGGGATAAAAGAACATGCAATATCCTGAACCAATATCAAAGCTGATTGACAGCTTTATGAAATTGCCAGGGATCGGACCGAAAACAGCGGTTCGTCTGGCTTTTTTTGTTCTAGGTATGAAAGAAGATGTAGTATTAGATTTTGCGAAAGCATTAGTAAATGCGAAACGCAACCTGACATATTGTTCAGTTTGCGGGCATATTACAGATCAGGACCCTTGCTATATATGTGAAGATACGCGCAGGGATAAGTCTGTTATCTGTGTTGTGCAAGACCCTAAAGACGTTATCGCTATGGAGAAAATGAAGGAATACAACGGACAGTATCACGTTCTTCACGGCGCTATTTCTCCAATGGACGGCATCGGACCGGAGGATATTAAAATACCAGAATTGTTAAAACGATTACAGGATGATCAAGTGACAGAAGTGATCCTCGCGACAAACCCTAATATAGAAGGGGAAGCAACAGCGATGTATATATCAAGGCTCCTCAAGCCGTCTGGTATTAAGCTCTCCCGTATTGCCCACGGACTGCCCGTCGGCGGTGATTTGGAATATGCTGATGAGGTCACTCTTTCTAAAGCACTTGAAGGAAGACGTGAATTGTAAGGAGGAAAAAGCGATCCATGGGTTTTCTTCGCAAGAAAACATTAAGAAGAGAGTTTGATGAAAAACTAACCGAGCAGCTTTTTAAGCAAAAGGAAGAGTGGAACAGGCAAAAAAAGCTGGTTGAAAAAAGCTTAGAACCGTCTGCTGAAGTGTTATACGAACTGAAAGTAGCTGAAGCGAAGTATTTTTTTTACTTAAGGGAAGCGAAGCAGCGAAATTTAAAAATCAGCCGGTGGAAGTAAGTGGTCTAAACTCCTGGATCTTCTCATAAGCTTGTACTAGAACAAGCGAAGGAGATGAGAAGATTCATGGAGCCTATTTTTATTATTGGGATTATTTTAGGACTGGTTATTCTTCTTTTTTTATCAGGTTCAGCAGCGAAGCCTTTAAAGTGGATTGGCATCACAGCTGTTAAATTTGTGGCAGGTGCTTTGCTGCTGGTTTGTGTAAATATGTTTGGCGGCAGTCTTGGCATTCATGTGCCGATTAATCTGGTTACAACAGCTATCAGCGGAATTTTAGGAATACCCGGAATAGCTGCGTTAGTCGTCATTAAGCAATTTATCATTTAATTGATATTATGTATTGACTTAGACAACTGAAGGTGTTATTCTAATATACGTCGCTGATGACGAACAGCTTTTTTGAAAAGAAAATGCTAAAAAGTTGTTGACAGTAGCGGCGGTAAATGTTATGATAATAAAGTCGCTTAAACGAGCGGTAAACAAAGTTCTTTGAAAACTAAACAAGACAAAACGTACCTGTTAATTCATTTTTATAAATCGCACAGCAATGTGCGTAGTCAGTCAAACTACTTTATCGGAGAGTTTGATCCTGGCTCAGGACGAACGCTGGCGGCGTGCCTAATACATGCAAGTCGAGCGGACAGATGGGAGCTTGCTCCCTGATGTTAGCGGCGGACGGGTGAGTAACACGTGGGTAACCTGCCTGTAAGACTGGGATAACTCCGGGAAACCGGGGCTAATACCGGATGGTTGTTTGAACCGCATGGTTCAAACATAAAAGGTGGCTTCGGCTACCACTTACAGATGGACCCGCGGCGCATTAGCTAGTTGGTGAGGTAACGGCTCACCAAGGCGACGATGCGTAGCCGACCTGAGAGGGTGATCGGCCACACTGGGACTGAGACACGGCCCAGACTCCTACGGGAGGCAGCAGTAGGGAATCTTCCGCAATGGACGAAAGTCTGACGGAGCAACGCCGCGTGAGTGATGAAGGTTTTCGGATCGTAAAGCTCTGTTGTTAGGGAAGAACAAGTACCGTTCGAATAGGGCGGTACCTTGACGGTACCTAACCAGAAAGCCACGGCTAACTACGTGCCAGCAGCCGCGGTAATACGTAGGTGGCAAGCGTTGTCCGGAATTATTGGGCGTAAAGGGCTCGCAGGCGGTTTCTTAAGTCTGATGTGAAAGCCCCCGGCTCAACCGGGGAGGGTCATTGGAAACTGGGGAACTTGAGTGCAGAAGAGGAGAGTGGAATTCCACGTGTAGCGGTGAAATGCGTAGAGATGTGGAGGAACACCAGTGGCGAAGGCGACTCTCTGGTCTGTAACTGACGCTGAGGAGCGAAAGCGTGGGGAGCGAACAGGATTAGATACCCTGGTAGTCCACGCCGTAAACGATGAGTGCTAAGTGTTAGGGGGTTTCCGCCCCTTAGTGCTGCAGCTAACGCATTAAGCACTCCGCCTGGGGAGTACGGTCGCAAGACTGAAACTCAAAGGAATTGACGGGGGCCCGCACAAGCGGTGGAGCATGTGGTTTAATTCGAAGCAACGCGAAGAACCTTACCAGGTCTTGACATCCTCTGACAATCCTAGAGATAGGACGTCCCCTTCGGGGGCAGAGTGACAGGTGGTGCATGGTTGTCGTCAGCTCGTGTCGTGAGATGTTGGGTTAAGTCCCGCAACGAGCGCAACCCTTGATCTTAGTTGCCAGCATTCAGTTGGGCACTCTAAGGTGACTGCCGGTGACAAACCGGAGGAAGGTGGGGATGACGTCAAATCATCATGCCCCTTATGACCTGGGCTACACACGTGCTACAATGGACAGAACAAAGGGCAGCGAAACCGCGAGGTTAAGCCAATCCCACAAATCTGTTCTCAGTTCGGATCGCAGTCTGCAACTCGACTGCGTGAAGCTGGAATCGCTAGTAATCGCGGATCAGCATGCCGCGGTGAATACGTTCCCGGGCCTTGTACACACCGCCCGTCACACCACGAGAGTTTGTAACACCCGAAGTCGGTGAGGTAACCTTTTAGGAGCCAGCCGCCGAAGGTGGGACAGATGATTGGGGTGAAGTCGTAACAAGGTAGCCGTATCGGAAGGTGCGGCTGGATCACCTCCTTTCTAAGGATATTTTACGGAATATAAGACCTTGGGTCTTATAAACAGAACGTTCCCTGTCTTGTTTAGTTTTGAAGGAACTTTGTTCCTTGAATAAGTTAAGATGGGCCTGTAGCTCAGCTGGTTAGAGCGCACGCCTGATAAGCGTGAGGTCGGTGGTTCGAGTCCACTCAGGCCCACCATCTTATATAACGGGGCCTTAGCTCAGCTGGGAGAGCGCCTGCTTTGCACGCAGGAGGTCAGCGGTTCGATCCCGCTAGGCTCCACCAACGTGTTCTTTGAAAACTAGATAACAGTAGACATCACATTCAATTAGTAACACAAGATATCACATAGTGATTCTTTTTAACGGTTAAGTTAGAAAGGGCGCACGGTGGATGCCTTGGCACTAGGAGCCGATGAAGGACGGGACGAACACCGATATGCTTCGGGGAGCTGTAAGCAAGCTTTGATCCGGAGATTTCCGAATGGGGAAACCCACCACTCGTAATGGAGTGGTATCCATATCTGAATTCATAGGATATGAGAAGGCAGACCCGGGGAACTGAAACATCTAAGTACCCGGAGGAAGAGAAAGCAAATGCGATTCCCTGAGTAGCGGCGAGCGAAACGGGATTAGCCCAAACCAAGAGGCTTGCCTCTTGGGGTTGTAGGACACTCTGTACGGAGTTACA
>NC_000964.3:35000-97500 GCF_000009045.1 Bacillus subtilis subsp. subtilis str. 168
CAAGGAAGTAAGATCCCTGAAAGATGATCAGGTTGATAGGTCTGAGGTGGAAGTGTGGCGACACATGGAGCTGACAGATACTAATCGATCGAGGACTTAACCACATTTTGAATGATGTCACACCTGTTATCTAGTTTTGAGAGAACACCTCTCTAAAGGCGGAAGGTAAGGAAACTCCGCTAAGGGCTCTCACATCCTGTGAGAAACGCCCAGTACCTTCATCCTGAAGGCATTTGTTTGGTGGCGATAGCGAAGAGGTCACACCCGTTCCCATACCGAACACGGAAGTTAAGCTCTTCAGCGCCGATGGTAGTCGGGGGTTTCCCCCTGTGAGAGTAGGACGCCGCCAAGCAAGCTTAAACCCAGCTTAATGAGCTGGGTTTTTTGTTTACTCAAGATCGAGAAAATCAAACAAATACAAACACCGAGGGCTTATATAGCCCATATACTGATTTAAAGTTTCAAAAAGGTCTAAATAGTGTATACAATATCCGTTTTAAGGGGAGGCTAACTGTACGGAGGTGGAGAAGATGGACGAAACAGTTAAACTTAATCATACATGTGTGATTTGTGATCAAGAGAAGAATAGAGGCATTCATCTTTATACGAAATTCATATGCTTAGATTGTGAGAGAAAAGTAATTTCTACATCAACTTCTGATCCTGACTATGCGTTTTACGTAAAAAAACTAAAGAGCATTCATACACCGCCATTATATTCATAGACCTGAAAAGGTCTTTTTTTGTACTCTTAATAATAAAAAGAAGATGAAACTTGTTTAAGGATTGAACGTAGTAGATAATAATATTAAAACTGAGTATAGACACAGGAGTCGATTATCTCATGCAGAGATTTTTTCACTTTTTGGTGTGGAGTTTAACTAGCAGTGCGACTTTTGTTTTCATTGGAATATTGAGCTTTTTTGGTTTAAACCAGTCGATTTTTTTATCTATTGTTTATGGGCTTGCTTCTGGAGCAGCCGTATATATAGCTGGCATCTGGAATGCAAGACGGTTATTTCTTAAAAAGCATGAATTGACAGGAAGAGAGTATGCTTACATTAAGAAAAACTTAGAGGAAGCAAGGCAGAAAATGGTCCGTCTTAGGAAAGCCTTGTTTCAGGCTAAAAGCATTCAAATGTTTAAGCAAAATGCAGAAATGCTAAGGATTGTGAGAAGGATTTATCTCCTCACCAAAAAAGAGCCAAAGCGGTTTTATCAGGCAGAACGATTTTTTTATCAAACTCTCGATTCGGTTGTTGAATTGACAGAGAAGTATGCTTTTCTATCATCTCACCCAAAAAAAAGCAAAGAACTGTCGATGTCGTTAAGTGAGACACGCATCACTCTTACTGAATTGACCAAGCGTTTAGAGGAAGATTTAACTCAAGCAATGGGTGATGAAATTGACGAGTTGCAGTTTGAATTAGACGCAGCAAAACATTCATTAAAGAAATAAGGGAAGAGGGTAAGAGCGATGAACCGAGACCAAAGCGACCTTCATATAGATGAATTATTGGCAGATCCTTTTGGTGGTAACATAGAGATACCAGGTTCGGAGGCTGTAAAAGCAGAGAAAGAGCAAGTACGGCTTGTTGATGTTCTTCCTGAGGAAAACAAGGAAAAAGCAATTCAGCTTGCTGGACAGATTGATCATAAAAATATGCAAAGCATTGTCTTATACGGTTCACAAGCTCAATCTAAACTGCTGAACTTTTCTCATGATATGATTAATCATGTTCAAAAGAAGGATGTCGGGGAGATTGGCGAAATACTTGGAGAGCTGATGAAAAAGCTGGAGCAAGTAAATCCTGATGATCTCCAATCTAAGAAAAAGGGTTTTTTGGCACGCATGTTTGGAAGAGTATCAAGTTCTCTTCAAGAGGTGCTGTCTAAATACCAAAAGACCAGTGTGCAGATAGACAGAATCAGCTTGAAGCTGGAGCACTCTAAAAATGCTTTAATCAGTGACAACAAGCTGTTAGAGCAGTTATATGAAAAAAATAAAGAATATTTCGCAGCGCTGAATGTTTATATTGCTGCAGGAGAACTGAAGCTGGAGGAATTAAAAACAAAAACGATTCCTGAACTGAAGCAACAGGCTGAATCGAGTGATCATAACCAAATGGCCGTTCAAGAGGTGAATGATTTAATTCAATTTGCTGACCGGTTAGATAAAAGGGTGCATGATTTGCTGCTGAGCAGGCAAATTACAATCCAAAGTGCACCGCAAATCAGGCTGATTCAAAATACAAACCAAGCGTTAGCTGAAAAGATTCAGTCATCCATTGTGACAGCGATTCCGTTATGGAAAAATCAAGTTGCCATTGCACTGACGCTTTTAAGGCAGCGCAATGCAGTGGATGCACAGCAGAAAGTATCTGATACAACCAATGAGCTTTTGCTGAAAAATGCGGAGCTTTTAAAAACCAATACAATTGAAACTGCACGGGCAAATGAAAGAGGCCTTGTTGATATAGATACCTTGAAGAAGGTGCAGGAAAGCTTAATAAGCACGCTTGAAGAAACACTGACTATACAAGAAGAAGGACGAATCAAACGCCGTCAGGCAGAAGAAGAGCTCATGATGATGGAAGGCGACCTGAAGCAAAAGCTGATTACAATAAAGGAAAGATGATTACCAGTAAGTCTGGCTTTAAGTTCTGTCAGAGGCACGATATAATAAGGTGTAAGAAGACACATTCAAAGGATTGTTTTCATGAACACACCTTTATATAAAGCATTAATTCAACATGCGAGAAGAAATTCTCATTCATTTCATGTTCCGGGACATCACAATGGAGATGTCTTTTTTGATGACGCTAAGTCAATATTCGATCCGCTTCTCACCATTGATGTAACTGAACTGGCAGGACTGGATGATCTCCATCATCCTTCTGGGGTGATTAAGGAAGCTCAGGAGCTTGCCAGTCAATTATATGGATCGGCGGAAAGTTTTTTTCTGGTAAATGGTACGACTGTCGGAAACTTAGCGATGATTTTATCTGTTTGTGAACCTGGTGATACAATTCTGGTTCAAAGAAACTGTCATAAATCTGTATTTCATGCTGTTGATTTGTCCGGTGCTGAGCCGGTTTATCTTGCACCTGACGTTGATTCAGCGATGCATGTGCCTACGCATGTTCCGCTTGGAACAATTAAAGAGGCCCTGGAAGCATATCCAGATGCGAAAGGCTTGGTACTGACCAATCCGACATATTACGGACATAGTGCTGATTTGACTGAGATCATTACTGAAGCCCATCATTACGGGATTCCTGTTTTGGTCGATGAAGCGCATGGCGCACATTTTATTTTAGGTGAGCCTTTTCCGGTCTCAGCTTTAAAAATGGGGGCAGATATTGTTGTTCAGTCGGCCCACAAAACGTTGCCAGCCATGACGATGGGTTCTTATTTGCATCTCAACAGCAGCTGCAGGATTAACAGGGATCGGGTGGCAGAGTATTTAAACCGATTACAAAGCAGCAGCCCGTCTTATCCGATTATGGCTTCGTTAGATATTGCCCGCGCTTATGTACAGCATATTATAGAAGAACAAAAGCTTTCTGACATTCTGCAGCGGATAGAAACACTTAAACAAACGTTTGATTCACTTACAAATGCAGAAGCTGTTAACCCTGCTAATCCACTGATCATCACGGATCCGCTAAAGCTCACAATTCGTTCAAAACGCGGGCATTCTGGCTATACGCTGCAAAGCATTTTAGAGCGTGCCAACATATTCACTGAGCTTGCTGATGAAAATCAAGTTCTGCTCGTTCTCCCATTGGGAGGAAAACGGAGAATAAACGCTGAAATCATTAGAAGCATCGATGAAGAGATTGAGAAAACGCCTCCGGATCAGACGTTTGTTTCTGCAGAATGGGGTGTGCAGCCTGTTACTGTCTTGCCTTATCCAAAAAAGGTCTTACATTCGTTTAAGAAAGAATATGTGAGCTTTGAGGAAGCAGCTGGCCGGCTTAATGCAGAAGATATCATCCCTTATCCTCCGGGTATCCCGATGATTATGGCGGGAGAAAGAATAACAAAAGAAAGTGTGCAAAAGCTCAGCCGCTTGATCAGCATGAAAACGCATGTTCAAGGGAATATGAAAATCAAAGAGAAACAACTACTTGTTTATATAGAAGAGGAGAAATCATGAGCGGTTTATTTATTACATTCGAAGGTCCTGAAGGTGCAGGGAAAACGACTGTTCTGCAGGAGATCAAAAACATACTGACAGCAGAAGGCCTTCAGGTTATGGCAACTCGAGAGCCAGGCGGAATAGATATTGCAGAACAAATTAGAGAGGTTATTCTGAATGAGAACAATATATTAATGGACCCAAAAACAGAAGCTCTCTTATATGCGGCTGCAAGACGCCAGCATTTAGTTGAAAAAGTAAAACCTGCTTTAGAACAGGGGTTTATCGTTCTTTGCGACAGATTCATAGACAGTTCTCTTGCGTATCAAGGATATGCAAGAGGGCTTGGAATTGATGAGGTTCTGTCCATTAATGAATTTGCCATTGGAGATATGATGCCCCATGTAACGGTTTATTTTTCAATTGATCCGGAAGAAGGACTGAAGCGTATTTACGCAAACGGCTCACGGGAGAAAAACAGGCTCGATTTAGAAAAACTGGACTTTCATACAAAAGTACAAGAAGGTTATCAAGAGCTGATGAAGCGATTTCCGGAAAGATTTCATTCAGTTGATGCCGGGCAATCCAAAGACCTCGTCGTTCAGGATGTTCTAAAGGTGATCGATGAAGCGTTGAAAAAAATTCAATTGTGACCTGTTTCCCAATAGTTGATATAATAATGTAAACGAGATCACGTTGTTTCCAATCTAAAGGAGGCCTTCACAGATGAAATTGATAGTGGCAGTTGTACAAGATCAGGACAGCAACAGACTTTTGAAAACCTTAACGGATCACAACTTCAGAGTCACAAAGCTTGCAACGACAGGAGGATTTCTTAAATCAGGCAATACAACGTTTATGATCGGTGTCGAGGATATACGCGTCAATAAAGCGTTGAGTCTCATTAAAGAAAACGGGCAGAAACGTGATCAGATGATTGCCCCTGTATCTCCAATGGGTGGAAATGCTGATTCCTATGTCCCTTATCCAGTCGAAGTTGAAGTTGGCGGAGCGACAGTATTTGTCCTTCCAGTCGATGAATTTCATCAATTTTAAGGATCTGAAACTGTGAAAATTAATAAAGATATACGTACATTTATAGATAATAAGCAGATTCCCTCTGTGAAAACATCTGAGATCACAGCATCGTTTAAAACATCAATGGAAAACCAAAGCAGCAAAATGAAGCTTGATCAGCTTACCAGGCTGTTATCTGATATAGAAGCATTTGGAAAAAGGCTAACGAAATCTCGGAATTTTAAAGACTTAGCGAGATTTAAAGGACTTGTGAAACGTTTTGTCAAAGAAGCTGTGGACAGCGGTCTTTCACATGAAACATCGAAAAGCTTTGACCTTTACGGGAACAGCAGAACGCTGGGACTTGTGAAAGAAATAGATGACAAATTGATACAGCTTACGGAAGAGATGATGGATCAGGAAAAACCGGCAATTGATTTGCTGGAGCGTATTGGCGAAATAAAAGGTTTATTAATTAACCTTTACACATAGAGAGTGATACAATGGCAATATCCTGGAAGGAAATGAACGAGCTTCAGCCCAGAGTGATGAAGCTTTTATATAATAGTATTGAGAAGGACAGACTATCACACGCTTATTTGTTTGAGGGGAAAAAAGGAACAGGCAAGCTTGATGCCGCGCTGCTTCTTGCAAAAAGCTTCTTTTGTCTGGAGGGTGGCGCGGAGCCTTGTGAGAGCTGCCGAAACTGTAAACGGATAGAGTCAGGGAACCATCCTGATCTCCATCTTGTTCAGCCTGATGGCTTATCAATCAAAAAGGCGCAAATTCAAGCGCTCCAAGAAGAGTTTTCTAAGACAGGACTTGAATCGCATAAAAAGCTGTATATTATTTCGCACGCAGATCAAATGACAGCAAATGCGGCGAACAGCCTGCTGAAATTTTTAGAAGAACCGAACAAAGACACAATGGCCGTCCTCATCACTGAGCAGCCCCAAAGGTTATTGGATACCATCATTTCAAGATGCCAAACCCTTCCTTTTCAGCCTTTGCAGCCGAAAGCAATTGAAGACAGACTGATCGAACAGGACGTCTCGCCTCATATGGCAAGGCTTCTGGCCAACATGACTAATAATGTAGCAGAAGCAGTCGAATTAAGTCGAAATGATGAGTTTGCAGAGTCTAGAGCGAAAGTGATAAAATTGTATGAAGTCCTACACCAGCGGAAAGGACATGCTTTTTTCTTTATTCAAGATCAATGGATGCCCTTTTTCAAAGAAAAAACCCATCAAGAAATGGGTCTTGATATGCTCTTATTGATATATCGTGATGTGTTGTCCATCCAAATAGGAAATGAAGATAAATTGATTTATCAAGACTTATTCCAATCAATAAAACAGCATGCGCTACAATCAACACAACAAAGCGTTACGAATCAGATACTTGCTGTTTTAGAAGCAAAGAAACGGCTTCATTCCAATGTGAATGTACAAGGATTAATGGAGCACTTGGTGTTAATGTTGCAGGAGGGATAAGCTTGTACAATGTAATTGGTGTCCGCTTTAAGAAAGCGGGTAAAATATATTATTTTGATCCGAATGGATTTCATATAGAACATGACAGCTGCGTAATTGTAGAAACTGTCAGAGGCGTTGAGTACGGCCAGGTCGTAATTGCAAATAAACAGGTGGATGAGCATGATGTGGTGCTTCCCCTTCGAAAAGTGATACGTGTGGCAGACGATCGCGATCTTCTCATTGTAGAAGAAAATAAACAGGAAGCACTATCAGCATTTGATATCTGCCAAAAGAAAGTGATTGAGCATGGCTTGGATATGAAGCTGGTCGATGTTGAATTCACGTTTGATCGCAATAAAGTCATTTTTTACTTCACTGCTGACGGCCGAGTCGACTTTAGAGAGCTTGTAAAGGATTTGGCTTCTATCTTTAAGACAAGAATTGAGCTGCGCCAAATCGGAGTGAGGGATGAGGCAAAAATGCTCGGAGGAATCGGTCCTTGCGGAAGAATGCTTTGCTGTTCAACGTTTCTTGGAGATTTTGAACCCGTTTCCATTAAAATGGCCAAGGATCAGAACTTGTCTTTAAATCCTACGAAGATTTCGGGTCTTTGCGGACGATTGATGTGCTGTCTAAAATATGAGAACGATGAGTATGAGACGGCAAAAGAACAGCTTCCGGATATAGGAGAAATGATTACGACAGCAAACGGTCCCGCGAAGGTCGTCGGACTAAATATTCTGGAACGGGTGCTTCAGGTGGAACTGATAAACCGTGAAAAAGTGATAGAATATACTTGGGAAGAGCTCTTGGAAGAGGGCGTCGTATCCGCACAAACCACAGATTAACGAGGTGTGGAACCTTGGATAAAAAAGAGTTATTTGATACAGTCATTAACTTAGAAGAACAAATTGGCTCACTGTACCGGCAGCTGGGGGATTTGAAGCAGCATATCGGTGAGATGATTGAGGAAAATCATCATTTACAGCTTGAAAACAAGCATTTGCGCAAACGGCTGGACGATACGACGCAGCAGATTGAAAAGTTCAAAGCTGATAAAAAAGAATCAAAAACACAGAAGACAGAGCAAACTGATATAGGGGAAGGATATGATAATCTGGCACGTCTGTATCAAGAAGGATTTCATATCTGCAATGTCCACTATGGAAGTGTTCGAAAAGAGGATTGTCTTTTCTGTCTGTCATTCTTAAATAAAAAATAGGGAAAAGGCTTCCGCATAAGACGGGAGCCTTTTTCAAAGGTACTGAAAGGATAAGAAGATGGTTTCATTACATGATGATGAAAGATTAGATTATTTGCTGGCAGAGGACATGAAAATCATACAAAGCCCAACAGTGTTTGCTTTTTCGTTGGACGCTGTGCTTCTGTCCAAATTTGCGTACGTTCCGATTCAAAAAGGGAAAATTGTTGATTTATGCACCGGCAATGGTATTGTGCCGCTGCTGCTCAGTACAAGATCAAAAGCAGACATTCTGGGAGTCGAAATTCAAGAAAGACTGCATGATATGGCTGTTCGCAGCGTGGAGTATAATAAGTTGGACGATCAGATCCAGATCATACATGATGACCTGAAAAACATGCCGGAGAAACTTGGACATAATCGATATGATGTTGTCACCTGCAATCCGCCGTATTTTAAAACGCCGAAACAAACTGAACAAAACATGAACGAGCATCTCCGAATCGCAAGACATGAAATCCACTGCACGCTGGAGGATGTCATTTCAGTCAGCAGCAAGCTGCTCAAGCAAGGGGGAAAAGCAGCTCTTGTTCACCGGCCGGGAAGGCTTCTGGAGATTTTTGAACTGATGAAGGCTTATCAAATCGAGCCGAAACGTGTACAATTTGTCTATCCGAAGCAAGGGAAAGAAGCCAATACCATTTTGGTTGAAGGTATCAAAGGCGGGCGCCCGGATTTGAAAATTCTTCCTCCCTTATTCGTATATGATGAACAAAATGAATATACAAAAGAAATCAGGACCATTTTATATGGAGACAAATAACCATTTCTTCTACGTCGTGAAATGTAAGGACAATAGCTGGTATGCCGGGTATACCAACGATCTGCATAAACGAGTGAAAACGCACAATGATGGAAAGGGCGCAAAGTACACAAAAGTAAGACGTCCGGTTGAATTAATTTTTGCCGAGAGCTTTTCAACAAAGCGGGAAGCTATGCAGGCGGAATATTATTTCAAAAAACTAACTCGGAAGAAAAAAGAGCTTTATATAGAAGAAAAGCGGAACAGCAAGGAGGCTGTATATGTTAAGGCGCCAAATGAGCTTTAATGGAAAGTCGGACATGGGGATTCTTTACTTGGTCCCAACCCCAATCGGAAATTTAGAGGATATGACATTCCGGGCGATCGACACGCTGAAATCAGTGGATGCGATTGCTGCGGAAGATACGAGGCAAACGAAAAAGCTTTGTCATGTATATGAAATTGAAACACCGCTCGTCAGCTATCACGAACACAATAAAGAAAGCAGTGGGCACAAAATTATTGAATGGCTGAAATCGGGAAAAAACATTGCTCTTGTCAGTGATGCCGGTCTGCCGACGATTTCTGATCCCGGAGCGGAAATTGTAAAGGATTTTACGGATATAGGCGGTTATGTTGTTCCGTTGCCGGGAGCAAATGCTGCATTAACAGCTCTTATTGCTTCAGGTATTGTACCGCAGCCTTTTTTCTTTTACGGTTTTCTCAACAGACAGAAAAAAGAAAAGAAGAAGGAGCTTGAAGCCCTTAAAAAACGGCAGGAAACGATCATTTTTTATGAAGCGCCCCACAGATTGAAGGAAACCTTGTCAGCGATGGCAGAGATATTAGGAGATCGGGAAATTGCTGTAACACGTGAACTCACTAAGAAATATGAAGAGTTTATCCGAGGAACCATATCTGAGGTCATTGGATGGGCAAACGAGGATCAGATACGCGGCGAGTTTTGTCTTGTCGTAGAAGGAAGTAATAATGAAGAGGTAGATGAGGAAGAACAATGGTGGGAAACCCTCACTGCGAAAGAACATGTCGAGCATTACATTTCGAAAGGCGCTACGTCTAAAGAAGCTATTAAAAAAGCAGCAGTCGATCGCAATGTACCAAAGCGTGAAGTGTACGATGCTTACCATATTAAGCAATAAAAAAACGTTCTTGTGTCATAACAAGAACGTTTTTTGTACAAGAAATGATTATTTAAGGTTTTGAAGCTGGTTTTGGATTTCGCTGATGATTTGCTCAGCGCCTTCTTTACTAAGAACCAATTTACCGCCTGCAAGTTTAAGGTTATCATCAGAAACTTCACCAGTTACTTGGCAAGTCATGTTTGGTTTATATTTTTTAAGGATGATTTTTTCATCATCAACATAGATTTCAAGAGCATCTTTTTCTGCGATTCCAAGAGTACGACGCAGTTCGATAGGAATAACTACACGTCCTAATTCATCAACTTTACGTACAATACCAGTAGATTTCATAAACATTCTCCTCCCAAGAGATACTTATTTGTTTAAATTATATTTTTCTTCGTCATTATTCGACAAAATCCTTACCTTCATAGCATAACAAGGTTTCCAATAATCGTCAATCATTTTGTTTACTATTGATTGTAAGAATTAGTTCTTATAGTCAGTAATGTCTTGGAAACTACCGAAATAACAGCATTTTATAAATATTTAATAAAGCTATTATCCTACTAAAAATCCTTTTAAATCAAGACTTTCGAACCAAAGTTTTTTATTTCATTTGATTATATACGACAAAATTCGACACGAACAGACTTTTTTTATTTTCATTAAAGATTTTTAATTTTAATTATTCTTTTTCAGGGCGTATGTATATATTCTTGATCTTAAAGGCTAAGATGGTATCATAGATAAAGGATAAATATAAATAATATTCATATATGATTTGCACTTATCGCCGCTCTCGTCCTTTGGGCGGGAGCTTTTTGACATTCTGATTAGGAGGTTTCAAGATGCCGCAAGAAAACAATACATTTTACATTACAACACCGATTTATTATCCGAGCGGAAAATTACATATCGGCCATGCATATACGACAGTCGCAGGAGATGCAATGGCACGTTACAAAAGATTAAAAGGGTTCGATGTTCGCTATTTAACGGGAACGGACGAGCATGGACAAAAGATCCAGCAAAAAGCTGAACAGGAAAACATTACACCTCAGGAGTATGTGGATCGCGCAGCGGCAGATATTCAAAAACTGTGGAAGCAGCTTGAAATCTCAAACGACGACTTTATCCGCACGACAGAAAAACGGCATAAAGTTGTCATTGAAAAAGTGTTTCAAAAGCTTCTTGATAACGGGGACATCTATCTTGATGAGTATGAAGGCTGGTACAGCATCCCTGATGAAACGTTCTACACGGAAACTCAGCTCGTTGATATTGAGCGGAATGAAAAGGGAGAGGTCATCGGCGGAAAAAGCCCTGACAGCGGTCACCCAGTTGAATTGATCAAAGAGGAATCTTATTTCTTCCGCATGGGGAAATACGCGGATCGTCTTCTGAAATACTATGAAGAAAACCCGACATTCATTCAGCCAGAATCACGCAAAAACGAAATGATTAATAACTTTATCAAACCTGGACTTGAGGATTTGGCAGTATCACGTACCACTTTTGATTGGGGCGTGAAGGTGCCGGAAAATCCAAAGCATGTTGTATATGTTTGGATTGACGCACTATTTAACTATTTAACGGCACTCGGTTATGATACAGAAAATGATGAGCTTTATCAAAAATATTGGCCTGCCGATGTTCATTTAGTCGGTAAGGAGATTGTACGATTCCATACTATTTACTGGCCAATTATGCTGATGGCGCTGGATCTTCCGCTGCCAAAGCAAGTATTCGCGCATGGCTGGCTTTTGATGAAAGACGGAAAAATGTCGAAATCAAAAGGAAACGTTGTAGATCCGGTTACATTAATTGAACGCTATGGTTTAGACGAACTTCGCTATTACTTGCTTCGCGAAGTGCCGTTCGGATCAGACGGTGTTTTCACGCCGGAAGGATTTGTTGAGCGAATCAACTATGATTTAGCGAATGATTTAGGAAATCTATTGAATCGTACTGTTGCGATGATTAATAAGTATTTTGACGGACAAATCGGTTCTTACAAAGGTGCTGTTACGGAATTTGACCATACGCTCACTTCTGTTGCTGAAGAAACAGTGAAAGCTTATGAGAAAGCAATGGAAAATATGGAGTTCTCGGTAGCACTTTCGACTTTATGGCAGCTCATCAGCCGCACAAACAAATACATTGATGAGACAGCTCCATGGGTGCTTGCGAAAGATCCGGCAAAAGAAGAAGAATTGCGATCAGTTATGTATCATCTCGCTGAATCATTGCGTATTTCAGCGGTACTGCTTCAGCCATTCTTAACAAAAACACCTGAAAAAATGTTCGAGCAGCTGGGCATTACTGATGAATCTTTAAAAGCTTGGGACAGCATTACAGCTTTCGGCCAGCTGAAAGATACAAAAGTACAAAAAGGCGAGCCATTGTTCCCTCGTTTAGAGGCAGAAGAAGAAATTGCTTACATCAAAGGGAAAATGCAAGGTTCAGCACCAGCGAAAGAAGAAACAAAAGAAGAAGAGCCTCAAGAGGTCGATCGTTTACCTGAAATTACGATTGATCAATTTATGGATGTAGAGCTTCGCGTAGCTGAGGTCATTGAGGCAGAGCCAGTGAAAAAAGCAGACCGTTTATTGAAGCTGCAGCTTGATCTTGGTTTTGAAAAGCGCCAAGTGGTATCCGGCATTGCGAAGCATTATACGCCTGAAGAGCTTGTTGGAAAAAAACTCGTTTGTGTAACAAATCTAAAACCGGTTAAACTCAGAGGAGAGCTTTCTCAAGGTATGATCCTTGCAGGAGAAGCAGACGGCGTTTTAAAGGTCGTATCTATCGATCAGTCGTTACCAAAAGGCACAAGAATTAAATAATGATAAACAAAAGGTGTTTCACGTGTAACAATTCGTCGAACACCTTTTGTGTTTCGACAAGAAAGGAGTTTTTCACTTATGTTGTTTGACACTCACGCGCATTTAAATGCAGAACAATATGATACTGATCTTGAAGAGGTTATTGAACGGGCAAAAGCTGAAAAAGTTGAACGAATTGTCGTAGTTGGTTTTGACCGTCCGACGATTACCCGTGCGATGGAAATGATTGAGGAATATGATTTTATTTATGCAGCCATTGGCTGGCACCCTGTTGACGCTATTGACATGACAGAGGAAGACTTAGCGTGGATTAAAGAGCTTTCTGCTCATGAGAAAGTGGTAGCGATAGGGGAAATGGGACTGGATTATCATTGGGATAAATCACCTAAAGATATTCAAAAAGAGGTGTTTAGAAATCAAATCGCCTTAGCGAAAGAGGTCAATTTGCCTATTATCATTCATAACCGTGATGCAACGGAGGATGTCGTGACCATTTTGAAAGAGGAAGGCGCAGAAGCTGTGGGCGGAATCATGCACTGCTTTACAGGAAGTGCGGAAGTGGCAAGAGAATGCATGAAAATGAATTTTTATTTATCATTTGGGGGACCGGTGACATTTAAAAATGCGAAGAAACCGAAGGAAGTAGTGAAGGAAATTCCCAATGACCGGCTGCTGATTGAAACGGACTGCCCGTTTCTCACACCGCACCCTTTCCGCGGGAAAAGAAATGAGCCAAGCTATGTGAAATATGTGGCAGAACAAATCGCCGAATTAAAAGAAATGACCTTTGAAGAGATTGCTTCCATCACGACTGAAAATGCGAAAAGACTTTTCCGTATAAACTGACAAAAAACGCTAGCGGGTTTTGTAAGAGCTTGTCCCTTACAGCGTTTTTCTATAAAAGTTCTACATGCTTTCTTCTCCTCATAGGATAGGTTTGTCGACAAGTCTTTCTTCCGTTTCTCAGTGTATTTCAGGATAATGAAGAGGACACTGAGCTTTTGGGAGAAAGAGAAGGGAGGGTTGACAGCCTTTTAGATACTCTATATAATCTCTCCGAGGAGAAGGAGGCGTTTTTCATCACACAAAAAATGAAAAAGCTGTTTTCCGTAAAGCTTAGCAAAAGCAAAGTCATTCTGGTTGCTGCTTGTTTGCTTTTGGCAGGAAGCGGGACTGCGTACGCGGCTCATGAGCTGACGAAACAATCAGTCTCAGTTTCTATCAATGGCAAAAAGAAACATATACGCACACATGCAAATACAGTCGGTGATCTTTTGGAGACGCTTGATATAAAGACAAGAGACGAAGACAAGATCACACCTGCTAAACAGACAAAGATAACAGCAGACATGGACGTTGTGTATGAGGCTGCAAAACCTGTGAAGCTTACAATAAACGGGGAAGAAAAGACGTTATGGTCAACAGCAAAAACGGTCGGTGCATTACTGGACGAACAAGATGTTGATGTGAAAGAACAAGATCAAATTGATCCCGCAATAGATACAGATATTTCGAAAGACATGAAGATTAACATAGAGCCCGCATTTCAGGTTACTGTGAATGATGCAGGGAAACAAAAGAAGATCTGGACGACTTCGACTACGGTCGCTGACTTTTTAAAACAGCAAAAGATGAACATAAAAGACGAAGATAAAATCAAGCCTGCGTTAGATGCAAAGCTGACGAAAGGAAAGGCTGATATTACAATTACTCGTATCGAAAAGGTCACCGATGTAGTTGAAGAGAAGATTGCGTTCGATGTGAAAAAGCAAGAAGACGCTTCTCTTGAAAAAGGGAAAGAAAAGGTCGTCCAAAAAGGAAAAGAAGGCAAGCTAAAAAAACATTTCGAAGTCGTTAAAGAAAACGGTAAAGAAGTGTCCAGAGAGCTTGTAAAAGAAGAAACAGCTGAACAAAGCAAAGATAAAGTGATTGCTGTCGGCACAAAGCAAAGCAGTCCAAAATTTGAAACGGTCAGTGCTTCAGGTGATTCAAAAACAGTTGTGTCCCGCAGCAATGAATCAACAGGCAAAGTCATGACTGTATCATCTACGGCTTATACGGCAAGCTGCAGCGGTTGTTCAGGACATACAGCGACAGGCGTCAATTTAAAAAATAATCCGAATGCCAAAGTCATCGCTGTGGATCCAAATGTCATTCCGCTAGGCTCCAAAGTCCACGTGGAAGGCTATGGATATGCCATTGCTGCAGATACCGGTTCAGCGATTAAAGGGAACAAGATAGACGTCTTTTTCCCAGAGAAATCATCGGCGTACCGATGGGGAAATAAAACAGTCAAAATTAAAATCTTAAATTAGTATATACTTATGTATTCAGAGGGTTTTGCGCCCTCTGTTTTTTTCGTTATAATAGACAAAGTGCATTTTCTGCTTATTAGACGCTCGATATAAGAAAAAGTTTCATGAATATACAAAAGTTTTTATTTTGTCTTGGAGGAAATAATGAAAATTAAAGAGATCATTGTGGTCGAGGGGCGTGACGATACGGCCCGCATCAAATTGGCTGTTGATGCAGACACAATTGAAACAAATGGTTCAGCCATCGATGATCATGTGATTGACCAAATCCGTTTGGCCCAGAAGACGAGAGGCGTCATTATTTTAACGGATCCGGACTTTCCGGGAGAGAAGATTCGCAAAACCATCTCAGAGGCTGTACCCGGCTGTAAGCATGCATTTTTGCCAAAACATCTTGCCAAACCTAAAAACAAGCGGGGAATTGGTGTGGAGCATGCATCGGTTGAAAGCATTAGGGCATGTTTAGAAAATGTGCATGAGGAGATGGAAGCGCAGCCGAGTGACATTTCAGCTGAGGATTTGATTCATGCCGGACTAATAGGCGGGCCTGCGGCCAAATGCCGCCGGGAACGACTGGGTGATCTGTTGAAAATCGGCTATACAAATGGCAAACAGCTTCAAAAACGGCTGCAAATGTTTCAAATTAAAAAAAGTGATTTTATGAGTGCGCTCGATACCGTTATGCGGGAGGAACAGAATGAATAAAGATATTGCGACACCGATTAGAACGAAAGAGATACTGAAGAAATACGGTTTTTCTTTTAAAAAGAGCTTAGGACAGAATTTCTTAATTGATACGAACATTTTAAACAGAATTGTTGATCACGCGGAAGTGACGGAGAAAACAGGTGTCATTGAAATCGGCCCGGGAATCGGGGCTTTAACCGAACAGCTTGCCAAGCGGGCGAAAAAGGTCGTGGCATTTGAGATTGACCAGCGATTATTGCCGATTCTGAAGGATACACTGTCACCTTACGAAAATGTCACTGTCATTCATCAGGACGTGTTAAAGGCTGATGTCAAATCAGTCATTGAAGAACAATTTCAAGATTGTGATGAGATCATGGTAGTTGCCAACCTTCCTTATTACGTAACAACACCGATTATCATGAAACTGCTTGAAGAACATCTTCCGCTGAAAGGGATTGTGGTTATGCTGCAAAAAGAAGTGGCTGAGCGCATGGCGGCTGATCCTTCATCTAAGGAATACGGCTCGCTTTCAATCGCGGTGCAGTTTTATACAGAAGCCAAAACGGTGATGATCGTCCCGAAAACCGTATTTGTTCCTCAGCCTAATGTCGATTCCGCAGTCATTCGTCTGATTCTCCGAGACGGCCCGGCAGTGGACGTGGAAAACGAATCCTTTTTCTTTCAGCTCATCAAGGCAAGCTTTGCACAGCGCCGTAAAACGCTGCTCAATAACTTAGTTAACAATCTGCCTGAAGGAAAAGCACAAAAATCAACGATTGAACAAGTGCTCGAAGAAACAAATATTGACGGTAAGCGCCGAGGTGAATCCCTGTCTATTGAGGAATTCGCAGCGCTGTCTAACGGATTGTATAAAGCCCTTTTCTAAAAGGGCTTTTTGTTTTGCGCACCACATGGACTGCCGCTACATAGGCTAGAGAAGGACCTTTCATTCAATGATAAGAAAAAACTTGGACTCAGCGAAAAAAGGCGCTTTCTCAAGGCTCTTTCTTTCATGATGAGGCTTAGTCTATGTGTGGAGTGAGGAACGTGCAATTTCAAATAGGGGATATGGTAGCCAGAAAATCCTATCAGATGGATGTTTTGTTTCGAATTATAGGAATAGAGCAAACAAGCAAAGGAAATTCAATTGCCATTTTGCATGGAGATGAAGTCAGGCTGATTGCTGATTCGGATTTTTCTGATCTGGTGGCAGTGAAAAAGGATGAGCAGATGATGCGGAAAAAGAAAGATGAGAGCAGAATGAATGAGTCGCTCGAATTGCTCCGCCAAGATTATAAGCTGCTCAGAGAAAAGCAGGAGTACTATGCGACAAGCCAATATCAGCATCAGGAGCATTATTTCCATATGCCGGGCAAAGTGCTTCATCTGGATGGTGACGAAGCATATTTGAAAAAATGCCTGAATGTCTATAAAAAAATTGGAGTGCCGGTCTATGGCATCCATTGCCATGAAAAGAAAATGTCTGCTTCTATTGAAGTATTGCTCGACAAATATCGACCTGACATCCTGGTGATCACAGGGCATGATGCGTACTCGAAGCAAAAGGGCGGTATTGATGATTTGAATGCGTACAGACATTCTAAGCACTTTGTTGAAACAGTTCAAACAGCCCGAAAAAAGATCCCTCACTTAGATCAGCTTGTTATTTTTGCGGGGGCCTGCCAATCCCATTTTGAATCACTCATCAGAGCGGGTGCGAATTTTGCAAGTTCACCGTCAAGAGTCAATATTCATGCGCTTGATCCGGTATATATCGTCGCGAAGATCAGCTTTACGCCGTTTATGGAACGGATTAATGTATGGGAAGTGCTCCGTAATACGCTGACAAGAGAGAAAGGGCTTGGAGGTATTGAAACAAGAGGAGTTCTGAGAATTGGTATGCCTTATAAGTCCAATTAACAGTTGAAAACCTGCATAGGAGAGCTATGCGGGTTTTTTATTTTACATAATGATACATAATTTACCGAAACTTGCGGAACATAATTGAGGAATCATAGAATTTTGTCAAAATAATTTTATTGACAACGTCTTATTAACGTTGATATAATTTAAATTTTATTTGACAAAAATGGGCTCGTGTTGTACAATAAATGTAGTGAGGTGGATGCAATGGCGAAGACGTTGTCCGATATTAAAAGATCGCTTGATGGGAATTTAGGTAAAAGGCTGACGTTAAAAGCAAACGGTGGCCGCCGAAAAACGATTGAGCGTTCGGGCATTTTAGCTGAGACGTACCCTTCTGTTTTTGTGATACAACTAGATCAAGACGAGAACTCGTTTGAAAGAGTTTCATACAGTTATGCTGATATTTTGACTGAGACTGTTGAGCTGACATTTAATGATGACGCCGCAAGCTCAGTGGCATTTTAACGGGCAGTGAACCTTTTGTTTACTGCTTTTTGTTTTGCCCTTTTTTGGTTTCCAATAATTTTAACGAAAGTTCCATCTGATTTAACAAAAGATAAAACAGTCACATATTATCGTGACGTGCACGAATGGCTATCACTTCTAAAAAAGGAGTTGTTTCGTTTGGGCAGACGTCGTGGAGTTATGTCAGATGAGTTTAAATATGAGCTGGCTAAAGACCTTGGTTTTTATGACACAGTAAAAAATGGAGGCTGGGGTGAAATTCGGGCCCGCGATGCCGGTAACATGGTGAAGCGTGCTATTGAAATCGCCGAACAGCAAATGGCTCAGAATCAGAATAACCGATAAGGATGTGACCCGGGGGACGTGCTGTTCCCTGGTTTTTTTATTTTGGATATAAATACATAATGGGCTGAATATGGATATGTTCATCCTGTACTTCAAATGTGATACAATGTTCATACTTATGTTTAGATGGAGAAGTAGGTGAAAGCTATGCGTATTTTAGAAAAAGCGCCAGCTAAGATCAATCTGTCACTTGACGTCACCCGAAAACGCCCGGATGGCTATCATGAAGTCGAAATGATCATGACGACAATTGATTTAGCTGATCGAATTGAATTGACGGAGCTTGCAGAGGATGAAGTGAGGGTTTCCTCCCACAACCGATTTGTGCCTGATGACCAAAGAAACTTAGCTTATCAGGCTGCCAAGCTGATCAAGGACAGATACAACGTGAAAAAGGGAGTTTCCATCATGATTACGAAGGTAATTCCGGTGGCTGCCGGTCTTGCCGGCGGAAGCAGTGATGCGGCGGCGACACTCAGAGGGCTGAACAGACTGTGGAATTTAAATCTGTCCGCGGAAACGCTTGCTGAGCTTGGAGCGGAAATTGGCTCTGACGTTTCATTTTGTGTCTATGGCGGAACTGCATTAGCAACAGGGCGCGGCGAGAAAATTAAACATATCAGCACGCCTCCGCACTGCTGGGTCATTTTAGCGAAGCCGACAATCGGTGTTTCAACTGCTGAAGTGTACAGAGCGCTGAAACTGGATGGTATAGAGCATCCCGATGTACAAGGCATGATCGAGGCGATAGAAGAAAAGAGTTTTCAGAAGATGTGCAGCCGGTTAGGCAATGTGCTTGAATCTGTTACACTCGATATGCATCCTGAAGTTGCGATGATCAAAAACCAGATGAAACGCTTTGGTGCAGATGCCGTGTTAATGAGCGGGAGCGGCCCGACAGTGTTTGGACTGGTTCAGTATGAGTCGAAGGTGCAGAGAATTTATAACGGGTTAAGAGGCTTCTGCGATCAAGTTTATGCGGTGAGAATGATCGGCGAACAGAACGCTCTTGATTAAATCCGTATGTTAAGTTATATTGATCTTAAAATATTCGGATTTTGGGGGTGAGTTCATGAAGTTTCGTCGCAGCGGCAGATTGGTGGACTTAACAAATTATTTGTTAACCCATCCGCACGAGTTAATACCGCTAACCTTTTTCTCTGAGCGGTATGAATCTGCAAAATCATCGATCAGTGAAGATTTAACAATTATTAAACAAACCTTTGAACAGCAGGGGATTGGTACTTTGCTTACTGTTCCCGGAGCTGCCGGAGGCGTTAAATATATTCCGAAAATGAAGCAGGCTGAAGCTGAAGAGTTTGTGCAGACACTTGGACAGTCGCTGGCAAATCCTGAGCGTATCCTTCCGGGCGGTTATGTATATTTAACGGATATCTTAGGAAAGCCATCTGTACTCTCCAAGGTAGGGAAGCTGTTTGCTTCCGTGTTTGCAGAGCGCGAAATTGATGTTGTCATGACCGTTGCCACGAAAGGCATCCCTCTTGCGTACGCAGCTGCAAGCTATTTGAATGTGCCTGTTGTGATCGTTCGTAAAGACAATAAGGTAACAGAGGGCTCCACAGTCAGCATTAATTACGTTTCAGGCTCCTCAAACCGCATTCAAACAATGTCACTTGCGAAAAGAAGCATGAAAACGGGTTCAAACGTACTCATTATTGATGACTTTATGAAAGCAGGCGGCACCATTAATGGTATGATTAACCTGTTGGATGAGTTTAACGCAAATGTGGCGGGAATCGGCGTCTTAGTTGAAGCCGAAGGAGTAGATGAACGTCTTGTTGACGAATATATGTCACTTCTTACTCTTTCAACCATCAACATGAAAGAGAAGTCCATTGAAATTCAGAATGGCAATTTTCTGCGTTTTTTTAAAGACAATCTTTTAAAGAATGGAGAGACAGAATCATGACAAAAGCAGTCCACACAAAACATGCCCCAGCGGCAATCGGGCCTTATTCACAAGGGATTATCGTCAACAATATGTTTTACAGCTCAGGCCAAATCCCTTTGACTCCTTCAGGCGAAATGGTGAATGGCGATATTAAGGAGCAGACTCATCAAGTATTCAGCAATTTAAAGGCGGTTCTGGAAGAAGCGGGTGCTTCTTTTGAAACAGTTGTAAAAGCAACTGTATTTATCGCGGATATGGAACAGTTTGCGGAAGTAAACGAAGTGTACGGACAATATTTTGACACTCACAAACCGGCGAGATCTTGTGTTGAAGTCGCGAGACTCCCGAAGGATGCGTTAGTCGAGATCGAAGTTATTGCACTGGTGAAATAATAAGAAAAGTGATTCTGGGAGAGCCGGGATCACTTTTTTATTTACCTTATGCCCGAAATGAAAGCTTTATGACCTAATTGTGTAACTATATCCTATTTTTTCAAAAAATATTTTAAAAACGAGCAGGATTTCAGAAAAAATCGTGGAATTGATACACTAATGCTTTTATATAGGGAAAAGGTGGTGAACTACTGTGGAAGTTACTGACGTAAGATTACGCCGCGTGAATACCGATGGTCGCATGAGAGCGATTGCATCCATCACGCTGGATCACGAATTTGTTGTACATGATATTCGTGTGATTGATGGAAACAATGGTCTTTTCGTTGCGATGCCGAGTAAACGCACCCCTGATGGAGAGTTCCGCGATATTACTCATCCTATTAATTCAAGCACGCGAGGAAAGATTCAAGATGCCGTGTTAAATGAGTATCATCGTCTGGGTGACACTGAAGCATTAGAATTCGAAGAAGCTGGAGCTTCTTAAAAAATAACCAAAAAGCAAGGACTGCTGAAAGGGCTGACATAAGCCTTTTGCCGGCGGTCCTTTTTTAATTCTGATTTTTCAAACTTAGTTGCACTCAATAGAAAATTCTTGCACTTCATGAAGTCTCCTTGAAATCAGAAGATATTTAGGATATATTTTTCTATGGATAAAAGGGATATTGGAGGCCAATAAATGGATAAGCGGTTTGCAGTTGTTTTAGCGGCTGGACAAGGAACGAGAATGAAATCGAAGCTTTATAAAGTCCTTCATCCAGTTTGCGGTAAGCCTATGGTAGAGCACGTCGTGGACGAAGCCTTAAAATTATCTTTATCAAAGCTTGTCACGATTGTCGGACATGGTGCGGAAGAAGTGAAAAAGCAGCTTGGTGATAAAAGCGAGTACGCGCTTCAAGCAAAACAGCTTGGCACTGCTCATGCTGTAAAACAGGCACAGCCATTTCTTGCTGACGAAAAAGGCGTCACAATTGTCATTTGCGGAGATACGCCGCTTTTGACAGCAGAGACGATGGAACAGATGCTGAAAGAACATACACAAAGAGAAGCGAAAGCTACGATTTTAACTGCGGTTGCAGAAGATCCAACTGGATACGGCCGCATTATTCGCAGCGAAAACGGAGCGGTTCAAAAAATAGTTGAGCATAAGGACGCCTCTGAAGAAGAACGTCTTGTAACTGAGATCAACACCGGTACGTATTGTTTTGACAATGAAGCGCTATTTCGGGCTATTGATCAGGTGTCTAATGATAATGCACAAGGCGAGTATTATTTGCCGGATGTCATAGAGATTCTTAAAAATGAAGGCGAAACTGTTGCCGCTTACCAGACTGGTAATTTCCAAGAAACGCTCGGAGTTAATGATAGAGTTGCTCTTTCTCAGGCAGAACAATTTATGAAAGAGCGCATTAATAAACGGCATATGCAAAATGGCGTGACGTTGATTGACCCGATGAATACGTATATTTCTCCTGACGCTGTTATCGGAAGCGATACTGTGATTTACCCTGGAACTGTGATTAAAGGTGAGGTGCAAATCGGAGAAGATACGATTATTGGCCCTCATACGGAGATTATGAATAGTGCCATTGGCAGCCGTACGGTTATTAAACAATCGGTAGTCAATCACAGTAAAGTGGGGAATGATGTAAACATAGGACCTTTTGCTCACATCAGACCTGATTCTGTCATCGGGAATGAAGTGAAGATCGGGAATTTTGTAGAAATTAAAAAGACTCAATTCGGAGACCGAAGCAAGGCATCTCATCTAAGCTATGTCGGCGATGCTGAGGTAGGCACTGATGTAAACCTGGGCTGCGGTTCAATTACTGTCAATTATGATGGAAAGAATAAGTATTTGACAAAAATTGAAGATGGCGCGTTTATCGGCTGCAATTCCAACTTGGTTGCCCCTGTCACAGTCGGAGAAGGCGCTTATGTGGCGGCAGGTTCAACTGTTACGGAAGATGTACCTGGAAAAGCACTTGCTATTGCCAGAGCGAGACAAGTAAATAAAGACGATTATGTGAAAAATATTCATAAAAAATAATCCTAAATTCGGAGGTTTATCCATGTCTAATCAATACGGAGATAAGAATTTAAAGATTTTTTCTTTGAATTCGAATCCAGAGCTTGCAAAAGAAATCGCAGATATAGTTGGAGTTCAATTAGGGAAATGTTCTGTCACAAGATTTAGTGACGGGGAAGTCCAAATTAATATCGAAGAAAGTATTCGCGGATGTGATTGTTACATCATCCAGTCTACAAGTGACCCCGTTAACGAGCATATTATGGAACTGCTGATTATGGTAGATGCGTTAAAACGCGCTTCTGCAAAAACGATTAACATTGTTATTCCTTATTACGGTTATGCGCGTCAAGACAGAAAAGCAAGATCCCGTGAGCCAATCACAGCTAAACTTTTCGCTAACCTGCTTGAAACAGCCGGTGCGACTCGTGTGATTGCACTTGACCTGCATGCGCCGCAAATTCAAGGATTCTTTGATATACCGATTGACCACTTAATGGGTGTTCCGATTTTAGGAGAATATTTTGAAGGCAAAAATCTTGAAGATATCGTCATTGTTTCACCAGACCATGGCGGTGTGACACGTGCCCGCAAACTGGCTGACCGACTAAAAGCGCCAATTGCGATTATCGATAAACGCCGTCCGCGTCCAAACGTGGCGGAAGTCATGAATATTGTAGGTAACATCGAAGGGAAGACTGCTATCCTCATCGATGACATTATTGATACTGCAGGTACGATTACACTTGCTGCTAATGCGCTCGTTGAAAACGGAGCGAAAGAAGTATATGCATGCTGTACACACCCTGTACTATCAGGCCCTGCGGTTGAACGGATTAATAATTCAACAATTAAAGAGCTTGTTGTGACAAACAGCATCAAGCTTCCTGAAGAAAAGAAAATTGAACGCTTTAAGCAGCTTTCAGTCGGACCGCTTCTGGCCGAAGCGATTATTCGCGTTCATGAGCAGCAATCAGTCAGCTATCTGTTCAGCTAAACCATTTTTCGAGGTTTAAATCCTTATCGTTATGGGTATTGTTTGTAATAGGACAACTAAAACGACAAGAGGATGGTGCTGAATATGGCAACTTTAACGGCAAAAGAAAGAACGGACTTTACTCGTTCGTCTCTTCGGAATATCCGTACTTCAGGACATGTTCCAGGTATCATATATGGGAAGGATACGGGTAACAAACCTGTGTCATTAGACAGTGTGGAGCTCATCAAAACGCTGAGGGACGAAGGCAAAAATGCAGTCATTACGCTTGAGGTCAGCGGAGAAAAACACTCAGTCATGGTAACAGACCTGCAGACGGACCCGCTGAAAAATGAAATCACTCATGCTGATTTTCAAGTAGTTAATATGAGTGAGGACATTGAAGTGGAAGTTCCGATTCATCTGACCGGAGAAGCCATTGGAGTGAAAAACGGAGGCGTACTGCAGCAGCCGTTATATGCACTTACTGTAAAGGCCAAGCCAAAAGCCATTCCGCAAACGATTGAGGCTGATATTTCAAGCCTCGATGTAAATGAAGTACTGACGATTGCGGATTTGCCTGCTGGCGGTGACTACTCCTTTAATCATGAATCAGATGAGGTTGTGGCTTCAATCCTTCCTCCGCAGCAGCAGGAAGCAGCTGAGGTCGATGAAGAGGAATCTGCCGATGCTCAGCCTGAAGGTGAAAACGAACAATAATAGCTTAAGGCGTAACCCTCCCGCGGTTACGTCTTTTGTGCTAGAATGAGAAGAATTATAGCCCGTTTATGAAGACGGGAGTTATGTGACTAAGGGAGGATTCGCCATGCTTGTGATTGCCGGTCTCGGAAACCCGGGGAAGAACTATGAAAATACACGGCATAATGTCGGATTTATGGTGATAGATCAGCTTGCAAAGGAATGGAATATAGAGCTGAATCAAAATAAATTTAACGGATTATACGGAACCGGATTTGTTTCCGGCAAAAAGGTTCTACTTGTTAAACCGCTTACATATATGAATTTATCAGGAGAATGTTTGCGGCCTTTAATGGACTACTATGATGTCGATAACGAAGATTTGACAGTCATTTACGACGACCTTGACCTTCCGACTGGCAAGATCCGTTTAAGAACGAAAGGAAGCGCCGGAGGGCACAATGGCATCAAATCACTGATCCAGCATCTTGGAACGTCCGAGTTTGACCGTATCCGCATCGGAATCGGCCGGCCTGTAAACGGCATGAAGGTCGTTGATTATGTGTTAGGCTCCTTTACCAAGGAGGAGGCACCTGAGATCGAAGAAGCGGTTGATAAATCTGTGAAGGCTTGTGAGGCTTCTTTGAGTAAACCGTTTTTAGAAGTCATGAACGAATTTAACGCAAAGGTATAAAATGTAACAACAAAGTCCATACTACACCAAAATGACTTTTTCATCAGGAGGACCCTTGTATGGCTTTGCATTATTATTGTCGTCATTGCGGAGTGAAAGTAGGCAGTCTCGAATCTTCAATGGTATCGACAGACTCACTTGGATTTCAGCACTTAACAAATGAGGAAAGAAACGATATGATTTCTTATAAAGAAAATGGAGATGTCCATGTTTTGACGATATGTGAAGACTGCCAAGAGGCGCTTGACCGAAATCCGCATTACCACGAATATCACACATTTATTCAATAAAAAGCTTTGGTGTAGACACTAGACCAAAGCGTTTTTCTGTTCTCGCAGGAAACAGAGAGGAGGGGCCATATGGACAACATTCAAACCTTTATAAAAGAAAGCGATGACTTTAAATCCATCATCAACGGTTTACACGAGGGCCTGAAGGAACAGCTGCTCGCGGGTCTGTCGGGTTCCGCGCGTTCTGTTTTTACTTCTGCTCTGGCTAATGAAACGAATAAGCCTATCTTTCTCATCACCCATAACTTATATCAAGCCCAGAAAGTAACAGATGATCTGACTTCACTTCTAGAGGATCGGTCTGTCCTTTTGTACCCCGTCAATGAACTCATTTCATCAGAAATCGCAGTTGCAAGCCCTGAATTGCGGGCGCAGCGATTAGATGTCATTAATAGACTAACGAATGGAGAAGCGCCAATTGTCGTTGCTCCGGTAGCTGCAATCAGAAGAATGCTGCCGCCTGTTGAGGTGTGGAAAAGCAGCCAGATGCTCATTCAAGTAGGCCATGATATTGAACCTGACCAGCTTGCCTCACGGCTGGTAGAGGTAGGGTATGAGCGGTCTGATATGGTTTCTGCGCCCGGGGAATTCAGTATTCGCGGGGGAATCATTGACATTTATCCGCTGACTTCAGAGAATCCGGTGAGAATTGAACTTTTTGACACCGAGGTGGATTCAATCCGCAGCTTTAATTCAGATGATCAGCGGTCAATTGAGACCCTTACCTCGATCAATATCGGTCCCGCGAAGGAATTAATTATCAGACCGGAAGAAAAAGCGCGGGCGATGGAGAAAATCGATAGTGGTCTTGCCGCGAGCTTGAAAAAATTAAAGGCTGACAAACAAAAAGAAATACTTCATGCGAATATTTCTCACGATAAAGAACGCTTGTCTGAAGGCCAGACAGATCAGGAGCTCGTGAAGTATCTCTCATATTTCTATGAAAAGCCTGCTAGTTTACTAGATTATACACCTGATAATACACTTCTGATTTTGGATGAAGTCAGTCGGATTCATGAGATGGAAGAACAGCTTCAAAAAGAAGAAGCGGAGTTTATAACAAATCTTCTTGAGGAAGGGAAGATTTTGCATGACATTCGTTTGTCATTCAGCTTCCAAAAAATAGTGGCTGAGCAAAAACGGCCTCTGCTGTACTACTCTTTATTTTTGCGGCATGTACACCATACGAGCCCGCAAAATATCGTCAATGTGTCAGGCCGGCAAATGCAGAGTTTCCATGGCCAAATGAACGTGCTTGCGGGCGAAATGGAGCGTTTTAAAAAATCAAATTTCACTGTTGTGTTCTTAGGAGCAAACAAGGAACGTACGCAGAAATTGTCATCTGTTTTGGCTGATTATGATATCGAGGCCGCCATGACAGACAGCAAAAAAGCGCTTGTTCAGGGACAGGTCTATATCATGGAAGGCGAGCTCCAATCGGGATTTGAGCTGCCGTTAATGAAGCTTGCCGTTATCACGGAAGAAGAACTGTTCAAAAACCGTGTAAAGAAGAAGCCGCGAAAACAGAAGCTTACCAATGCAGAGCGCATCAAAAGCTATTCTGAGCTTCAAATTGGAGATTATGTCGTTCATATTAATCACGGGATCGGAAAATACCTGGGGATTGAAACTCTTGAAATCAACGGCATTCATAAAGACTATTTAAATATACATTATCAGGGCAGTGACAAGCTTTACGTCCCTGTAGAACAAATTGATCAGGTCCAAAAATATGTTGGCTCCGAAGGAAAAGAGCCAAAGCTGTATAAATTAGGCGGAAGTGAATGGAAGCGGGTCAAGAAAAAAGTAGAGACATCCGTTCAGGATATTGCTGATGACTTAATTAAGCTGTATGCCGAAAGAGAAGCGAGCAAGGGCTATGCGTTTTCTCCTGACCATGAGATGCAGCGTGAATTCGAATCGGCTTTCCCTTATCAAGAGACTGAGGATCAGCTCCGTTCTATTCACGAAATCAAAAAAGACATGGAAAGAGAACGTCCGATGGACCGCTTGCTGTGCGGAGATGTGGGCTACGGTAAAACAGAGGTTGCCATACGTGCCGCGTTTAAGGCGATCGGTGACGGAAAGCAGGTAGCTCTGCTCGTTCCGACAACCATTTTGGCACAGCAGCACTATGAAACCATAAAAGAGCGCTTCCAGGACTATCCGATTAATATCGGCCTTCTCAGCAGGTTCAGAACGAGAAAAGAAGCAAACGAAACAATCAAAGGGCTGAAAAATGGAACGGTTGATATCGTCATCGGGACGCATCGGCTGCTATCAAAGGATGTCGTGTATAAAGACTTAGGGCTCCTCATCATTGATGAAGAGCAGCGTTTCGGTGTAACCCATAAAGAAAAGATCAAGCAAATAAAAGCCAATGTTGATGTATTAACGTTAACAGCAACGCCGATTCCGCGTACGCTGCATATGTCTATGCTTGGCGTAAGGGACCTTTCAGTCATCGAGACTCCGCCGGAAAATCGCTTCCCCGTACAGACGTATGTTGTGGAATATAACGGCGCTCTTGTCAGAGAGGCGATTGAACGTGAGCTTGCACGCGGAGGCCAGGTCTATTTCTTGTACAACCGGGTAGAGGACATTGAGCGGAAAGCGGATGAAATTTCAATGCTAGTCCCTGACGCGAAGGTAGCATATGCGCATGGGAAAATGACAGAAAATGAATTAGAAACCGTTATGCTAAGCTTCCTTGAAGGAGAATCAGACGTTCTCGTCAGCACAACCATTATCGAAACTGGCGTGGACATCCCAAACGTCAATACGCTGATCGTATTTGACGCCGACAAGATGGGACTTTCTCAGCTTTACCAGCTGCGGGGGCGTGTCGGCCGTTCTAACCGTGTGGCGTATGCGTACTTCACGTATCGCCGGGATAAAGTGCTGACAGAAGTGGCTGAAAAAAGGCTGCAGGCTATTAAAGAATTCACAGAGTTAGGTTCCGGTTTTAAAATCGCAATGCGTGACTTAACGATTCGCGGAGCCGGGAATCTTCTTGGTGCCCAGCAGCATGGCTTCATCGATTCGGTCGGATTTGACCTCTATTCACAAATGCTGAAGGAGGCCATTGAGGAGCGTAAAGGAGACACAGCGAAGACAGAGCAGTTTGAAACAGAAATTGATGTCGAGCTTGATGCGTATATTCCGGAAACTTATATTCAAGACGGCAAACAGAAAATTGATATGTATAAACGCTTCAGGTCTGTGGCGACAATCGAAGAGAAGAATGAGCTTCAAGATGAAATGATCGACCGCTTTGGAAACTATCCAAAAGAAGTCGAATACTTGTTTACTGTTGCAGAAATGAAAGTCTATGCGAGACAGGAACGTGTCGAGCTGATTAAGCAGGATAAAGATGCTGTCAGATTGACGATTTCTGAAGAAGCAAGTGCTGAAATTGACGGGCAGAAGCTGTTTGAGCTTGGCAATCAATATGGCAGACAAATCGGACTGGGAATGGAAGGGAAAAAACTCAAAATCTCCATACAGACGAAAGGCCGTAGTGCTGATGAATGGCTCGACACCGTGCTGGGCATGCTGAAGGGCTTAAAAGATGTGAAAAAGCAAACCATTTCATCAACGTAAATTTTGTTACTCTCTGGTGTATATTACATTTGATGTGACGGATACTAATTTCAAGCGAGGCGGAAGGTACATAAAGTAACTGCTTTAGGTCTTTCCCACATGTATATACCATCAAATGAAAGAGAGGCACCAGAGATGAAAGCAACCGGTATCGTACGTCGTATTGATGACTTAGGTCGGGTCGTGATTCCTAAAGAAATTCGAAGAACTCTGAGAATCAGGGAAGGCGATCCGCTTGAGATTTTTGTAGATCGTGACGGAGAAGTGATTTTGAAAAAGTACTCTCCGATCAGTGAGCTTGGAGACTTTGCAAAGGAGTATGCAGACGCGCTTTACGACAGCCTCGGCCATTCAGTGCTGATTTGTGATCGTGATGTATATATTGCCGTGTCCGGCAGCTCCAAAAAAGATTACTTAAACAAGTCAATCAGCGAAATGCTGGAAAGAACAATGGATCAGCGCAGCTCCGTGCTTGAGAGTGATGCGAAATCAGTACAGCTTGTGAATGGAATTGATGAGGACATGAATTCTTATACTGTAGGCCCAATTGTGGCGAACGGTGATCCGATAGGTGCTGTGGTGATCTTTTCAAAAGATCAGACAATGGGCGAAGTAGAGCATAAAGCCGTTGAAACAGCAGCTGGATTTTTGGCTCGTCAAATGGAACAGTAGGTCTTATTCCTTTCTTCGAAAATAGGTATGTAAAGAACAGCTCTCCTTGGGACGCTGTTCTTTTTCATGCGTGCCGAAAAAGGAATCCAAGGGTTGGGATGTGGTATAATAACCTCGTTTTTATTTGTGCCGCGGTAATACGTGAACCGTATTGCCCCTGACGTTGGGAAGGAGCTTTTGGATGGACGATTCAATAGGCGTTAAACGGCATTGGATTTGGCAGGGGGCTTTTGTTTTAATTCTGGCAGGCGTCATCACAAAAATTTTAAGCGCTGTTTACAGAGTCCCGTTTCAAAACATTGTCGGCGATGTTGGATTTTATATATATCAGCAGGTATACCCCTTTCTTGGTATTGCGGTCATGCTGTCCACATCAGGATTTCCAGTCATTATTTCAAAGCTGATGAATGATTATAGTGAAAAAAATCATCACACCATATTAAAAATATCAGCGTTGTTTTTGTCTTTAATCGGTATTTTATTATTTCTTTGTTTATATCTGGGTGCTGTTCCTATTGCACTCTTTATGGGAGATTCGCATCTAGCCGTGTTAATTCAAGTGGCCGCATACGCGTTTCTGCTTTTCCCATTTGTCGCGTTGCTAAGAGGCGGTTTTCAGGGGCGGCACGAAATGCTCCCTTCAGCCTTATCACAGATGACAGAGCAGTTTCTGCGTGTTGCGGTGCTCTTGGGTTTATCATTTTGGCTCGTGAAAAAGGGAGCCTCGCTTTATACTGCGGGAGCGGCAGCCGCTTCAGGCTCTCTTGCCGGAAGTTTGGTTGCATTGATAATACTGGGGTTTTTTTGGTTCAAAACGAAAAGAGACAACCAAACGGATAGGCAAAACGAAAATGTCATCACAACAAAAGAATTGACGAAAAAACTGCTTTTATATTCGGTCACAATTTGTGTAAGCAGTTTGCTGCTTTTGTTTATCCAGCTTGTTGATGCTTTGAATTTATATGCATTGCTTTCGGGTGGTGAGGCAAGCGAAGAAGCAAAATGCCTAAAGGGGATCTATGATCGGGGACAACCCTTGTTGCAGCTCGGTTCAGTTTTTGCCGTAAGCATTGCGACGTCACTCGTTCCGTATATTTCTATGGCTGTAAAAAACAAAGAGCTGAAGATCATGAAAGAAAAAATCACGTCATCTTTGAAACTATGCCTTGTGCTCGGTACAGGCGCATCGGCTGGGTTGATTTGCATTCTAAAGCCGGTAAATATCATGCTGTTTCAAAATGGAGAAGGGACAGGTGCGTTACAAGTATTTAGCTGCTCCATTTTGTTTGCATCCTTGGCGGTAACGGCAGCGGCAGTCTTACAGGGAGCGGGATACACAGTTTTTCCTGCGATAGCGGTGGGCGCGGGTGTTGCGGTGAAATGGGTGTTAAACACACTTTTGGTTCCGCGCTATGGGATTGAAGGCGCATCGCTTGCGACAGCGGCTTCCTTTGCGGCTGTCGCCGGCCTTAACTTGTATCAGCTTCGGCAAAAGGAATGGCTCGATAAGCTTAGAGGCGTTTTGATTCCGATTATTGGATCTGCTCTTTTGATGTCAGCTGTTTTGCTTGCGTATACGCGTCTCTGGACTTTCTTGTTTCCTGCAACAGGAAGAGGAGCGGCTGTGATTGAGAGTCTTTCTGCTGTTGCCATTGGTGGCGCGGTGTTTATTTATTGTATGATGAGATTGGGAATATTTACAGATGAAGAGCTGAACAGTGTGCCATTCGGCAGCAAGTTAAGCAAATTCATGAGAAGGAGAGAACAAAATGGCGGGTAAAATTACAGTCGTCGGACTTGGTGCCGGAGACATGGACCAATTGACAATTGGTATACACAAGCTGCTGACGAAGGCAGATACGCTGTATGTCAGAACCAAGGATCATCCTTTAATTGAGGAGCTTGAAAAAGAAACGAAGAACATCCGTTTCTTTGATGATATATATGAGAAACATGATCAGTTCGAGGCGGTATATGAAGAAATTGCAGATATCCTCTTTGAAGCGGCGCGGCGTGAGGACGTGGTTTACGCTGTGCCGGGACACCCTTTTGTCGCAGAAAAAACAGTTCAGCTGCTGACGGAGCGGCAGGAAAAGGAAAACGTTCAAGTGAAAGTCGCGGGGGGACAAAGTTTCCTTGATGCCACATTCAATGTCTTGCAAATTGACCCGATTGAAGGTTTTCAATTTGTGGATGCCGGCACATTGTCCGCGGATGAGCTTGAGCTCAGACATCATCTGATCATATGTCAGGTTTACGACCAAATGACGGCTTCTGAAGTCAAGCTGACATTGATGGAGAAGCTGCCTGATGATTATGAGGTCGTCATTGTGACTGCAGCAGGCAGCCGTGGCGAGGAGATCAGGACAGTGCCATTATTTGAGCTGGACCGCAATGTCGCTTTGAACAACTTAACAAGTGTGTATATTCCGCCGATTAAAGAAGAGAAGCTGCTTTATCACGAATTCTCCACGTTCCGAAGCATCATCAGAGAGCTTCGCGGACCTAATGGATGTCCGTGGGATAAAAAGCAGACGCATCAGTCATTAAAGCAGTACATGATTGAAGAATGTTATGAGCTTCTCGAAGCTATTGACGAAGAAGACACAGACCATATGATCGAAGAGCTTGGCGACGTTTTGCTTCAGGTCTTGCTTCACGCGCAAATTGGTGAAGATGAAGGTTATTTCACAATTGATGATGTCATAAAAGGAATCAGTGAAAAAATGGTCCGAAGACATCCCCATGTGTTTAAAGATGTTAAGGTTCAGGATGAAAACGATGTTTTAGCCAATTGGGAAGATATAAAAAAGGCCGAAAAAAATACATCTGAATCATCATTACTAGACAGCGTACCGAAAACCCTTCCAGCTCTTTCGAAAGCAGCTAAATTGCAGAAAAAAGCAGCGAAGGTCGGTTTTGACTGGGAAGACGTCAGCGATATTTGGGAAAAGGTAAGTGAGGAAATGAAGGAATTTTCTTCTGAGGTTTCTGAAGCTCCTCACGAACACAATCTTAAAGCTGAGTTTGGCGACATTTTGTTCGCGCTGGTGAATGTAGCCCGCTTCTACAAAATAGAGCCAGAGGAAGCGCTGACCATGACTAATGACAAATTCCGGAGACGGTTCTCGTACATTGAGGAAACAGCGAAGGAAGAGGGAGTCGAGTTGGCTGATATGTCCCTTGAGGACATGGACAAACTGTGGAATGAAGCAAAAGAAACTGAGAGGAGATCATAGATATGAGATTAGATAAATTTTTGAAAGTATCACGGCTGATCAAACGGCGTACACTAGCGAAGGAAGTAGCTGACCAAGGACGAATCTCTATTAACGGAAACCAAGCTAAAGCTAGCTCTGACGTAAAACCGGGAGATGAACTAACGGTCCGCTTCGGCCAAAAGCTTGTAACGGTTCAAGTTAATGAATTGAAAGACACGACGAAAAAAGAAGAAGCTGCAAACATGTACACGATTCTAAAAGAAGAAAAACTCGGCGAATAGGCTTGTTCTAAAAAAACCCCCCACCTCATACAATGCAGTAATAATGCTAAAAGTATCGAGGATATGGGGGCTGAATAGATGAATTCATATTATGATCAAAAAGGTTCTTCGTCTGTTCCGGAACAGCATGATGTGACAATGAAAGGCCGGAAGCATTTAGATATTTCTGGGGTTAAGCATGTGGAGAGTTTTGATAACGAAGAATTCCTGCTGGAAACGGTGATGGGAATGCTCTCCGTCAGAGGCCAAAACCTGCAGATGAAAAATCTTGATGTGGAAAAAGGGATTGTTTCGATTAAAGGCAGGGTATTTGATTTAGTGTACTTAGACGAACAACAAGGGGATAAAGCTAAAGGGTTTTTTAGCAAGTTGTTTAAATGACGCTGACGACACAATTCTATACAATGCTAGCGATGTCCGGTATGGGTCTCTGGCTTGGTGCTTCGCTTGATACATACCGGCTCTTTGTCATTCGTGCCAAAACAGCCAGATGGCTATTATTTATTCATGATATTCTTTTCTGGATTATGCAAGGGCTGCTTTTCTTTTATGTCTTGCTTCATGTAAATGAGGGAGAATTCAGGATTTACATCTTTTTAGCGGTTCTGCTGGGCGTTGCGACGTATCAGAGCCTTTGCAAACGAATCTATATAAAAATACTGAAATTCGTCATTTACCTTGTTGTTTCTGTTTATCAATTCTTCAAAAAACTCATTCAGCACGTGTTATTTCGTCCTATTGTGTGGACATGCGGAGCGATCATCTGGCTGGCGGCATTTTTATTCAAGAAAACATACAGCCTGATAGGTTTTCTCCTGCTGTGTCTATATAAAATAGTCATGGTTCTGTGTTTTCCGATCCGTTTTATCGCGAAACAATGTTTGAAACTTCTTCCTGTGAAAATGCGTCTAACTTTTAGACGTTATTTTGAAAAAGGTGCAGGATTTCTCAAAAAGAAGAAGAAACTATTGATAACCATAAGAACGACCATCACACGGTTTTTGAAGAGATGAAAGGAGGACCGTCTGGTTTGAATTTTTCCAGGGAACGAACGATAACTGAAATACAAAACGACTATAAAGAACAAGTAGAACGGCAAAATCAGCTGAAGAAACGAAGACGCAAAGGGCTGTACAGACGGTTAACTGTATTCGGCGCCCTAGTATTCCTGACGGCAATTGTGCTGGCAAGCTCTGTATGGTCCCAAACATCTTCCCTTAGTGCAAAAGAAGAAAAGAAAGAACAGCTTGAAAAAGAACTGAAAAGTTTAAAGACAAAACAAACGGATTTAAAAGAAGAAATATCCAAATTGAAGGATGAGGATTACGTCACAGAGCTTGCCAGAAGGGACTTATTCATGTCTGGAGACGGAGAAATTATCTTCAATGTGGAGAAGAAGAGCAAGTAGCCTTGTTGACACTTAAATTTTTATTTAGGTATAATTAAGCAAACGATCTTTTTATAAGCCTAAGGAGGAGCACTTTTTTTATGTCGATTGAAGTTGGCAGCAAGTTGCAAGGGAAAATTACAGGTATTACAAATTTTGGAGCATTTGTTGAATTGCCTGGAGGCTCAACCGGTCTCGTTCACATTAGTGAGGTAGCTGATAATTATGTCAAAGACATTAACGACCACTTAAAAGTCGGCGACCAAGTTGAAGTGAAAGTCATCAACGTTGAAAAAGACGGGAAAATTGGTTTATCTATTAAAAAAGCTAAAGACCGTCCGCAAGCCAGACCTAGAAATGATTTCCGTCCGAAAGAATCTTTTGAACAGAAAATGAATAAGTTTTTAAAAGACAGCGAAGATCGCTTGTCATCTTTAAAACGCAATACGGAATCAAAACGTGGAGGGCGCGGAGCAAGAAGAGGATAACTTGCTGCTTTCTATAAAATAAATGAAGCATCCGTTCATCCCGACGGATGCTTTTTTATTATCCTCATTCTCTTTAAGAGTCAGAAAATTACAACATTAAAGTTTCTGTTGACGAAAGAGACAAACCTTTGTATTATATAACTTGTGCTTAGAAGCACAAAACAATATGGCGGTGTAGCTCAGCTGGCTAGAGCGTACGGTTCATACCCGTGAGGTCGGGGGTTCGATCCCCTCCGCCGCTACCATATTTGTTTGGCCCGTTGGTCAAGCGGTTAAGACACCGCCCTTTCACGGCGGTAACACGGGTTCGAATCCCGTACGGGTCATCCTAACAAATCGGTTTCTCTTGCAGAAGCCGATTTTTTTCATTTTTAGACAACATTCCGGAAATTCTTTTCATAAACGAATATCAAGGCAGAAACCGTCGAAGATTTCTTTGGTATTGTTACCTTCTTTTGACAAAATCCTATCTGTGCTTTCGCTATAATGACAGGCAACGAATATAACAGGTGGGAGATGAGAGGAATGGAAAAAGCAGAAAGAAGAGTGAACGGGCCAATGGCGGGACAAGCTTTGGAAAAACTCCAATCGTTTTTTAACAGGGGCACGAAGCTGGTGACTCATCATTTGCATTCACTGTTTTTCTATAAAGGATTCATTTATGTTGTCATCGGATTTTTGCTTGGACGGGCTTTCATATTATCCGAGGTGCTTCCTTTCGCACTTCCTTTCTTTGGAGCGATGCTTCTTATCAGAAGAGACAAAGCGTTTTATGCGGTTTTGGCTGTGCTTGCAGGTGCGCTGACCATATCTCCAAAGCACTCATTGCTCATACTGGCGGCATTGCTGGCATTCTTCGTATTTTCTAAAGTGGCTGCCTTCATTACCGACGATCGTGTTAAAGCGCTCCCGATTGTCGTGTTCTTCTCCATGGCTGCAGCAAGAGCCGGGTTTGTTTATGCCCAAAATGGCGTATTTACAACCTATGATTATGTAATGGCTATCGTTGAGGCTGGACTATCGTTTATCTTAACACTGATTTTCCTTCAGAGCCTTCCGATTTTTACTGTGAAAAAAGTGAAACAATCATTAAAAATAGAGGAAATCATTTGCTTTATGATTCTTATTGCCTCTGTTTTAACGGGGCTGGCTGGCTTGTCCTACCAAGGGATGCAGGCAGAACATATATTGGCTCGTTATGTTGTGTTGAGTTTTTCCTTTATTGGCGGAGCAAGCATCGGCTGTACGGTTGGGGTTGTGACCGGCCTGATTCTTGGCTTGGCGAATATCGGAAACCTATATCAAATGAGTCTGCTTGCTTTTTCCGGTTTATTGGGCGGTTTGCTGAAGGAAGGGAAAAAAGCGGGTGCAGCAATTGGTTTGATCGTTGGATCACTTCTTATATCTTTATATGGTGAAGGCTCTGCCGGTCTGATGACAACGCTCTATGAGTCATTAATCGCAGTCTGCCTGTTTTTGCTCACACCTCAATCTATTACGAGGAAAGTGGCGAGATATATTCCGGGAACTGTCGAGCATCTTCAAGAGCAACAGCAATACGCTAGAAAAATCCGTGATGTCACTGCTCAGAAGGTAGACCAATTCTCCAATGTATTTCACGCGCTGTCTGAAAGCTTTGCAACCTTTTATCAAGCATCAGACGAACAGACAGATGACAGCGAAGTTGATCTGTTCTTAAGCAAAATCACGGAGCATTCCTGCCAGACGTGCTACAAGAAAAACAGGTGCTGGGTACAGAACTTTGATAAAACATATGACTTAATGAAACAAGTTATGCTTGAAACAGAGGAAAAAGAATATGCATCAAACCGAAGGCTGAAAAAAGAGTTTCAACAGTATTGTTCTAAATCCAAGCAGGTTGAAGAGCTGATTGAGGATGAGCTCGCACATCATCATGCCCATTTGACACTCAAGAAAAAAGTCCAAGACAGCAGGCGCCTTGTTGCTGAACAGCTTTTAGGCGTTTCTGAGGTTATGGCCGACTTTTCTCGGGAAATAAAAAGAGAGCGAGAACAACACTTTCTGCAGGAAGAGCAAATCATAGAAGCGCTTCAGCATTTCGGAATTGAGATTCAGCATGTCGAGATCTATAGTCTTGAACAAGGAAATATCGATATTGAAATGACCATTCCGTTCAGCGGACATGGAGAAAGTGAAAAAATCATTGCTCCTATGCTTTCTGACATTCTGGAGGAACAAATTCTTGTGAAAGCCGAACAGCACTCTCCGCATCCGAATGGATACAGCCATGTCGCCTTTGGATCAACAAAATCATACAGGGTGTCCACGGGAGCTGCTCACGCTGCGAAGGGCGGCGGCCTTGTCTCCGGTGACAGCTACAGCATGATGGAGCTTGGAGCCAGAAAATATGCTGCAGCAATCAGTGACGGAATGGGCAATGGCGCAAGAGCGCACTTTGAAAGCAATGAAACGATCAAGCTTCTTGAAAAAATCCTTGAATCGGGCATTGATGAAAAAATAGCAATTAAAACGATCAACAGCATACTGTCTCTAAGGACAACTGACGAAATATATTCCACGCTTGACCTATCTATTATCGATCTTCAAGATGCCAGCTGTAAATTTTTGAAGGTTGGATCGACGCCCAGCTTTATCAAACGGGGTGACCAGGTCATGAAAGTTCAAGCGAGCAATCTGCCAATCGGTATTATTAATGAATTCGATGTGGAGGTTGTGAGTGAACAGCTGAAAGCGGGTGACCTCTTAATTATGATGAGTGATGGCATTTTTGAGGGGCCTAAGCATGTGGAAAATCACGACTTATGGATGAAGCGTAAAATGAAAGGGTTGAAAACAAATGACCCGCAGGAGATTGCCGATTTGCTTATGGAAGAAGTCATCCGCACAAGATCCGGCCAAATTGAGGACGATATGACTGTTGTTGTCGTCCGGATTGATCACAATACACCGAAGTGGGCATCCATTCCTGTTCCGGCAATCTTTCAAAACAAACAAGAAATTTCATAACGCTTCCGTATAAATCAAATTTCTTCTGGCGAAGATGGGAATATATGAATCTGAGAATCCTCGTATTCTCCAGGAGGAATGAATGTGAACAACGGACATTTAAATCAAATTTTGCTGATAACGGATGGCTGCTCAAACCATGGGGAAGACCCGCTTGCAATGGCTGCTTTTGCTAAAGAGCAGGGGATTACGGTAAATGTCATTGGTATAATGGAAGAAAATCAAATTGACCCTGAGGCAATGAAGGAAGTCGAAGGGATTGCACTTGCCGGAGGAGGCGTGCACCAAGTCGTTTATGCATCTCAGCTTTCACAAACTGTTCAAATGGTAACAAAGAAAGCGATGACGCAAACCTTACAAGGTGTAGTCAATCAAGAACTGAAACAGATTCTCGGAAAGAATGTGGAAATGGAAGAGCTTTCTCCGGAAAAACGCGGCGAAGTCATGGAAGTGGTAGACGAGCTTGGAGAAACGGTGCATCTTCAGGTTTTGGTTCTTGTTGATACAAGTGCAAGTATGGCGCCAAAGCTTCCAACAGTAAAAGAGGCGCTGATTGATTTGTCTGTAAGCCTCAATTCCCGAATTGGGAATAACGAATTTGCGATGTGTATATTTCCCGGGAAAAAACAAGAGGTCGAGCTTGTGCTGAACTGGACACCGAAGCTGCAATCTCTTTCCACACTCTTTGCAAAGCTTTCGACAGGCGGCATCACGCCGACAGGTCCGGCGATTCGTGAAGCGACACTGCAGTTTGAAAAAATACGCTCAAGAAGGGGCATGCTGGCAGATGATGAACGACGCTTTGACGAGTTTGGCATGTAGCCTCAAGCCGGGTACGACAATCAAAGGCAAGTGGAATGGAAACACTTATACATTGCGTAAACAGCTTGGTAAAGGGGCCAATGGAATTGTGTATTTGGCAGAAACATCAGATGGACATGTTGCCTTAAAGGTGAGTGATGACAGCCTGTCTATTACTTCTGAAGTGAATGTCTTGAAATCTTTCTCAAAGGCCCAGTCCGTTACGATGGGGCCTTCTTTTTTTGATACGGATGATGCCTATATTCCCAGTGCCAATACGAAAGTTTCATTTTATGCAATGGAATACATAAAAGGGCCGCTGCTTTTGAAGTATGTCAGTGATAAAGGAGCAGAGTGGATACCGGTATTAATGATTCAGCTGTTATCCAGCTTATCGGTGCTTCACCAGCAAGGATGGATATTCGGCGATCTTAAACCTGATAATCTGATCGTAACTGGTCCGCCCGCAAGGATCCGCTGCATTGATGTGGGCGGCACGACAAAGGAAGGCCGGGCGATAAAAGAGTATACGGAGTTTTATGACAGAGGCTATTGGGGGTATGGAACAAGAAAGGCAGAGCCATCCTATGATCTGTTCGCAGTTGCCATGATTATGATCAACAGTGTGCATAAAAAAGAATTTAAGAAAACGAACCAGCCCAAAGAACAGCTTAGGTCTCTCATCGAAGGAAACCCGCTGCTTCAAAAGTATAAAAAAGCGCTTTTTTCAGCCTTGAACGGAGATTATCAATCCGCAGATGAAATGAAAAAGGATATGCTAGACGCGGGGCAAAAAGCAGCACAAAGAAAACAGCCTATAAAAGCATCACCGCAGCCTGCCACACGACAAAGACAGCAAAAACCGCGCCAAGGAAAAATAACGAAGACGCGATATACCCCAAAACAGAAACCGGCTAAGTCGGGGGGGTTATTTGAAACAACGCTTATCGTGATCAGTGTTTTAGCGCTTTATTTCGCCTATATTATCTTTTTCTTAATCTGAATGGTGCAAACTGCAGAGCCTATGCTTCTTCTTTGCTTGGAGGGGTTGAAAGTGTTAGGATATGAATATCTTTAAAATACCTGCTCATTGTGAGGAGGACATTGTGAAAAGTGTCAAAGATTTTTTAAACAAACACAATCTTACGTTAAAAGGGGCGACAATCATTGTAGGCGTTTCCGGCGGTCCGGACTCAATGGCTCTTCTTCACGCGTTGCATACGTTATGCGGCCGTTCAGCGAATGTTATTGCAGCTCACGTTGACCATCGGTTCAGAGGTGCGGAATCCGAGGAGGACATGCGTTTTGTCCAAGCTTATTGTAAAGCTGAACAGCTCGTGTGCGAAACGGCTCAAATCAATGTAACCGCATATGCACAGGAAAAAGGACTCAATAAGCAGGCTGCAGCACGCGATTGCCGCTACCAGTTTTTTGAGGAAATCATGTCGAAGCACCAAGCGGACTATCTGGCTCTTGCGCATCATGGTGATGACCAGGTTGAAACAATGCTTATGAAACTGGCTAAGGGTACGCTTGGAACGGGACTTGCGGGAATGCAGCCGGTTAGACGTTTTGGGACAGGGCGGATCATCAGGCCGTTCTTAACCATTACAAAGGAAGAGATCCTTCACTATTGCCATGAAAACGGCTTGAGCTACCGGACGGATGAAAGCAACGCCAAAGATGACTACACAAGAAACAGATTCAGAAAAACAGTGCTCCCGTTTTTGAAGCAGGAATCTCCGGATGTGCATAAAAGGTTTCAGAAAGTGAGTGAAGCACTGACGGAAGATGAGCAATTCTTACAGTCATTAACGAAAGATGAAATGAATAAAGTAATCACAAGCCAGTCTAATACATCAGTTGAAATCAATTCCTCTCAATTGCTTGCCCTCCCGATGCCTTTACAAAGAAGAGGAGTTCAACTAATATTAAACTATCTTTATGAAAACGTTCCATCATCCTTTTCAGCCCATCACATTCAGCAGTTTCTCGATTGGGCGGAAAATGGCGGTCCTTCAGGAGTACTGGACTTTCCGAAAGGGCTGAAGGTGGTCAAATCATATCAGACATGTTTGTTTACATTTGAACAATGGCAGTGCAAAAATGTTCCCTTTGAATACCAAATTAGCGGAGCTGCTGATGAAACGGCAGTGCTCCCTAATGGATATCTGATAGAGGCAAGGCATTATGCGGACTCGCCTGAAGAACATGGGAATGCTGTTTTTATCACAAGTGAAAAAAAGGTGCGATTTCCCTTAACAATCCGGACGAGAAAAGCTGGAGACCGGATCAAACTAAAAGGGATGAACGGCTCAAAAAAGGTAAAGGATATATTTATTGATAAGAAATTGCCTCTCCAAGAAAGAGACAACTGGCCGATTGTGACGGACGCAAGCGGTGAAATTATCTGGATACCTGGCTTGAAAAAATCAATTTTTGAAGATCTTGTGATTCCAAACAGCGACCGCATTGTATTACAATATAGACAGCATGAAAAGTGTAGGGGGCAAGCAAAATCATGATGAAACATGATATCGAGAAAGTACTGATCTCAGAGGAAGAGATACAAAAGAAAGTAAAAGAGTTAGGTGCAGAATTAACGAGCGAGTATCAAGATACATTTCCGTTGGCAATCGGTGTGTTAAAAGGAGCACTTCCTTTTATGGCGGATCTTATCAAGCATATTGATACATATTTGGAAATGGATTTCATGGATGTATCAAGCTACGGAAATTCTACGGTTTCTTCTGGAGAAGTAAAAATCATTAAAGATTTGGATACATCTGTAGAGGGCCGGGACATCTTAATTATTGAAGATATCATCGACAGTGGGTTAACCTTAAGTTATCTCGTAGAGCTCTTCCGATACCGTAAAGCAAAATCAATTAAGATTGTTACCCTTTTGGATAAACCGAGCGGAAGAAAAGCGGACATCAAAGCAGACTTTGTCGGTTTTGAAGTTCCTGACGCGTTTGTAGTGGGTTACGGACTTGATTATGCTGAGCGCTATCGCAATCTGCCTTATATCGGAGTGTTAAAACCGGCAGTTTATGAAAGCTGATCGGCAGCCTGCTTCCGAGATGGTTATTGTTTGTATTGGAATGATTTTCTATGGTACTATTGAACATAGTTGTGCTTACTGTGGGAGGAGGTAAGGAATGAATCGGGTCTTCCGTAATACCATTTTTTATTTACTTATTTTATTAGTAGTAATCGGGGTTGTGAGCTACTTCCAGACCTCAAATCCGAAAACAGAAAATATGTCGTACAGTACGTTCATCAAAAACCTGGATGACGGGAAAGTTGATAGCGTATCGGTTCAGCCTGTCAGAGGTGTTTATGAGGTAAAAGGGCAGCTGAAAAACTACGACAAAGATCAATACTTTTTGACTCATGTTCCTGAAGGAAAGGGAGCAGACCAGATATTTAACGCTTTGAAAAAGACAGACGTAAAGGTTGAGCCCGCGCAAGAAACAAGCGGATGGGTGACGTTCCTGACGACCATCATCCCATTTGTCATTATCTTTATTCTGTTTTTCTTCCTGCTCAATCAGGCTCAAGGCGGCGGCAGCCGTGTCATGAACTTTGGCAAGAGTAAAGCGAAGCTGTATACAGAGGAAAAGAAACGCGTCAAATTTAAAGACGTTGCAGGGGCTGACGAAGAAAAGCAAGAACTTGTTGAAGTTGTTGAGTTTCTGAAAGATCCCCGCAAGTTTGCCGAGCTCGGCGCCAGAATACCGAAAGGCGTGCTTTTAGTCGGACCTCCGGGTACCGGTAAAACATTGCTTGCCAAGGCTTGTGCAGGAGAAGCCGGCGTACCTTTCTTCAGCATCAGCGGATCTGATTTCGTTGAAATGTTTGTAGGGGTCGGTGCTTCCCGTGTGCGTGACTTGTTTGAAAATGCGAAAAAGAATGCGCCTTGTTTGATCTTCATTGATGAAATTGACGCAGTCGGACGCCAGCGTGGCGCTGGTCTCGGCGGTGGACACGATGAACGTGAACAGACGCTAAACCAATTGCTTGTTGAAATGGACGGATTCAGCGCTAATGAAGGAATTATCATCATTGCTGCGACGAACCGTGCGGACATCTTGGACCCAGCCTTACTTCGTCCGGGACGTTTTGACCGTCAAATCACAGTGGACCGCCCAGATGTCATTGGCCGTGAAGCTGTATTGAAAGTCCATGCGAGAAACAAACCGCTGGATGAAACGGTTAACCTAAAATCAATTGCCATGAGAACACCAGGCTTCTCAGGCGCTGACTTAGAAAACCTCTTGAATGAAGCTGCGCTTGTAGCGGCTCGTCAAAACAAGAAAAAAATCGATGCGCGTGATATTGACGAAGCGACGGACCGTGTAATTGCCGGACCCGCTAAGAAGAGCCGCGTTATCTCCAAGAAAGAACGCAATATCGTGGCTTATCACGAAGGCGGACACACCGTTATCGGTCTCGTTTTAGATGAGGCAGATATGGTTCATAAAGTAACGATTGTTCCTCGGGGCCAGGCTGGCGGTTATGCTGTTATGCTGCCAAGAGAAGACCGTTATTTCCAAACAAAGCCGGAGCTGCTTGATAAAATTGTCGGCCTCTTGGGCGGACGTGTTGCTGAAGAGATTATCTTCGGTGAAGTCAGCACAGGGGCGCACAATGACTTCCAGCGTGCGACGAATATTGCAAGACGAATGGTTACAGAATTCGGTATGTCAGAAAAACTGGGACCGTTGCAATTTGGACAGTCTCAGGGCGGTCAGGTATTCTTAGGCCGTGATTTCAACAACGAACAGAACTACAGTGATCAAATCGCTTACGAAATTGATCAGGAAATTCAGCGCATCATCAAAGAATGTTATGAGCGTGCGAAACAAATCCTGACTGAAAATCGTGACAAGCTTGAATTGATTGCCCAAACGCTTCTGAAAGTTGAAACGCTTGACGCTGAACAAATCAAACACCTTATCGATCATGGAACATTACCTGAGCGTAATTTCTCAGATGATGAAAAGAACGATGATGTGAAAGTAAACATTCTGACAAAAACAGAAGAAAAGAAAGACGATACGAAAGAGTAATTCGCTTTCTTTCTAAAAAAACTGCCGGCTGACGCTGGCAGTTTTTTTATGTAAATGATTGGCTCAGCTGCGGCTTTTACAATCATCCAATTCTGGTATCGATTTGTTTACAAATGAGCCGCTGATCGTGTATGGTATTGTAGAATGTTTGTAAAAAGTAAAGTAGAGAAACTATTCAAAAGTGGTGATAGAGGTTGTTACTGGTTATCGATGTGGGGAACACCAATACTGTACTTGGTGTATATCATGATGGAAAATTAGAATATCACTGGCGTATAGAAACAAGCAGGCATAAAACAGAAGATGAGTTTGGGATGATTTTGCGCTCCTTATTTGATCACTCCGGGCTTATGTTTGAACAGATAGATGGCATTATTATTTCGTCAGTAGTGCCGCCAATCATGTTTGCGTTAGAAAGAATGTGCACAAAATACTTTCATATCGAGCCTCAAATTGTTGGTCCAGGTATGAAAACCGGTTTAAATATAAAATATGACAATCCGAAAGAAGTAGGGGCAGACAGAATCGTAAATGCTGTCGCTGCGATACACTTGTACGGCAATCCATTAATTGTTGTCGATTTCGGAACCGCCACAACGTACTGCTATATTGATGAAAACAAACAATACATGGGCGGGGCGATTGCCCCTGGGATTACAATTTCGACAGAGGCGCTTTACTCGCGTGCAGCAAAGCTTCCTCGTATCGAAATCACCCGGCCCGACAATATTATCGGAAAAAACACTGTTAGCGCGATGCAATCTGGAATTTTATTTGGCTATGTCGGCCAAGTGGAAGGAATCGTTAAGCGAATGAAATGGCAGGCAAAACAGGAACCAAAGGTCATTGCGACAGGAGGCCTGGCGCCGCTCATTGCGAACGAATCAGATTGTATAGACATCGTTGATCCATTCTTAACCCTAAAAGGGCTGGAATTGATTTATGAAAGAAACCGCGTAGGAAGTGTATAGGAGGTTTAGTAATGGATTATTTAGTAAAAGCACTTGCGTATGACGGAAAAGTTCGGGCTTATGCAGCGAGAACGACTGATATGGTAAATGAGGGGCAGAGACGCCATGGTACGTGGCCGACAGCATCCGCTGCACTAGGCCGTACAATGACAGCTTCACTTATGCTCGGCGCTATGCTGAAGGGCGATGATAAGCTGACCGTGAAAATCGAGGGCGGAGGTCCGATCGGAGCTATTGTAGCTGATGCCAATGCCAAAGGAGAAGTCAGAGCCTATGTCTCTAACCCGCAAGTTCATTTTGATTTAAATGAACAAGGTAAGCTTGATGTCAGACGTGCGGTTGGAACAAACGGAACGTTAAGTGTCGTAAAAGATTTAGGTTTGCGCGAGTTCTTCACAGGACAAGTAGAAATCGTTTCAGGAGAATTAGGAGATGATTTTACTTACTATCTTGTGTCATCTGAGCAGGTTCCTTCATCAGTGGGCGTAGGTGTGCTCGTAAATCCTGACAATACCATTCTTGCGGCAGGGGGCTTTATTATTCAGCTGATGCCGGGAACAGATGATGAAACAATCACAAAAATTGAACAGCGTCTATCTCAAGTAGAGCCGATTTCTAAGCTCATCCAAAAAGGGCTGACACCAGAAGAAATTTTAGAAGAAGTCCTAGGCGAGAAACCTGAGATTTTGGAAACGATGCCTGTCAGATTCCATTGCCCTTGTTCAAAAGAACGGTTCGAAACAGCCATTTTAGGACTAGGCAAAAAAGAAATTCAAGATATGATAGAAGAAGATGGACAAGCCGAAGCAGTATGCCATTTTTGTAATGAAAAGTACTTATTTACAAAAGAAGAGCTGGAAGGGCTTCGTGACCAAACTACCCGCTAAGCTCTTTAGCGGGTTTTTAATTTGAGAAAAGGGGCTGAAAGCAGGTTTGAAATCAAGAACAATCTGGACCATTATTTTAGGGGCGCTGTTGGTTTGCTGTATTGCTGTTGCATATACGCTGACGAAATCCCAAGCCGGCGCATCGTCATCCGGTGAGTCTATTGCGACTATCGGAGGCAAGAGTGTGACAAGAGAAGAATGGCTGAAAGAAATGGAAGATCAGTATGGTAAGTCAACGCTTGAAGATATGATCAATGTCCGAGTTGTTGAGCAGCTGGCTAAAAAGAACAAACTTAAAATATCCAAAAGCGAAGTTGATCGTGAGTTTTTGCTGATTAAAGCGGTCAATAATTCCTTTTACGAAGATGAACATACGACGGAGAAAGAGTGGAAAGACCAAATTCGTTATAATATCCTCCTTGAGGATTTGTTAACAAGGGATATCGATATCTCAAACAAAGAATTGGAATCATTCTATAATAAAAATAAGGAACTATATCAGTTTGATGATTCGTATCGAATTCGGCACATTGTTGTAAAAGATGAAGAAGAAGCAAGAGAAGTCCTGAAAGAACTGAAAGGCGGATCAAGCTTTGAAGCTGTCGCTGCCGAAAGATCTACAGACAGATATACATCACCATACGGCGGAGATTTAGGTTTTGTCACAGAGGCATCAGACAACATTCCATCAGCATACATTGAAGAGGCGAAAACACTCAAAGAGGATGAATGGTCTCAGGAACCAATAAAGGTCAGCAACGGATATGCCATTATCCAGCTGAAAGAAAAACTAAAGGCAAGAACGTTCTCATTTGATGAAGTAAAGGACCAGATCAGACGGCAAATCGCAATGGATCAGCTAGGCGATAAAGCGACAGTTAAGACACTTTGGAAAGAAGCCGATGTATCTTGGTTTTATGGGGAAAAAAGTACTAAGTGATTGACAAAAAATTTTGAAATTGATAGATTATATACATAATACCAATACAAATAGTCGGAAATTGAGGTGTCGAGAATGGTACGTGTAGCAAACTCCATTACTGAATTAATTGGGAATACGCCAATCGTTAAATTAAATCGCCTTGCAGATGAAAACAGTGCGGATGTATATCTAAAACTTGAATACATGAACCCTGGAAGCAGTGTAAAAGACCGTATCGGTTTAGCTATGATTGAAGCGGCTGAAAAAGAAGGAAAATTAAAAGCCGGTAATACAATCATTGAACCGACAAGCGGAAATACTGGAATCGGGCTTGCAATGGTTGCTGCTGCTAAAGGATTAAAAGCCATTTTGGTTATGCCTGATACAATGAGCATGGAGCGCCGCAACCTTCTTCGCGCATATGGTGCTGAGCTTGTGCTGACTCCTGGTGCGGAAGGCATGAAAGGTGCTATTAAGAAAGCTGAAGAGCTTGCTGAAAAGCACGGATACTTTGTGCCGCAGCAGTTTAACAACCCTTCTAACCCCGAAATTCACCGCCAAACAACGGGTAAAGAAATCGTTGAGCAATTCGGTGATGATCAGCTTGACGCATTTGTAGCCGGAATCGGAACGGGCGGAACGATTACGGGAGCGGGCGAAGTGCTGAAGGAAGCATACCCTTCCATCAAGATTTATGCTGTTGAACCGTCAGATTCCCCAGTGCTTTCAGGAGGAAAACCAGGCCCCCACAAAATTCAGGGAATCGGAGCAGGATTCGTGCCGGACATCTTAAACACTGAAGTATATGATGAAATCTTCCCTGTGAAGAATGAAGAAGCATTCGAATATGCCCGCAGAGCTGCACGTGAAGAAGGAATTCTCGGAGGCATCTCATCAGGTGCGGCAATTTATGCTGCTCTTCAAGTAGCAAAAAAACTCGGAAAAGGCAAAAAAGTATTGGCCATCATTCCAAGTAACGGCGAACGTTATCTAAGCACGCCGCTGTACCAATTCGATTAAAAAAAGCCAAAACTCCCGGTTCGCCGGGAGTTTTTTTATATTTCGTGCATCAAATATGCCATGTCTGCGACGAATGTTATTCTTGGAAGAGAAATTCACTTTTTTCACTAACAACATTGCTTTACAATTAAAAACAAGTAAAAAAGAAAATAGAGGAATGATACAAATGGCACAACGCAGACCGGCAGGCAAAAAAATACCTTTTCAAAAAGACTCATTCTTACAACAATTTGAGAAACTTGCGCAATCCCGGAAACATCATGTACTTCTCGAAAGTGCAAGAGGCGGCAGATATAGTATAGCCGGTCTTGATCCAATTGCGACTGTGAAAGGAAAAGACGGAATAACTACAATTAAGCATGGTGATGAGATGCTGTTTAAAGAAGGTGATCCATTACGGGCCTTCCACAGCTGGTTTAAAACACTGGAAACAGAAACGAATCATGAGTTCCCTGACTTTCAAGGCGGGGCAATCGGGTTTCTCAGCTATGATTACGCACGGTACATTGAAAATTTTAAAATGCTCTCATTAGATGATTTAGAAACACCAGATATTTATTTTCTTGTTTTTGATGATATAGCAGTTTATGACCATCAAGAAGAGTCTCTATGGCTGATTACTCATGTTAATGGTTCTGATCAGGAAACAGCGGATGTGAAGCTATCTGAGTTAGAGCAGATGTGGTTGACTGAGCTTCCCGCTGTCACTTCGCGAGAGATGAAGCCTGAAACAGCTGGTTCTTTCGCGGCGCCATTTACCGAGGATGGGTTCTCACAAGCTGTAGAGAAAATCAAACAATACATTGCCAGCGGAGATGTGTTTCAAGTCAATCTATCAATAAGGCAGTCACAGTCACTGTCTGTCCACCCATATCAAATTTACAAAACCTTGAGAGAAGTAAATCCTTCTCCTTATATGGCGTATTTAGAAACACCTGATTTCCAAATCATTTGCGGATCGCCTGAACTGCTTGTCAGCAAAAAGGGCAAGCTATTAGAGACGAGACCGATTGCGGGCACCCGTTCCAGAGGGAAAACAAATGAAGAAGACGAGGCGCTTGCAAACGAATTGATACACAATGAAAAAGAACGCGCGGAACATGTCATGCTGGTTGATCTTGAGCGAAATGATCTGGGAAGAGTATCACGTTACGGGTCTGTGCGCGTAAATGAATTCATGGCAATTGAAAAATACTCGCATGTGATGCACATTGTGTCTAATGTCCAAGGTGAACTGCAGGATGGGTATGATGCTGTAGATATTATTCATGCTGTGTTTCCCGGAGGAACCATTACTGGTGCACCGAAAGTAAGAACGATGGAAATTATAGAAGAACTTGAGCCGACACGCCGAGGGCTTTATACTGGATCTATAGGATGGTTTGGATATAATCACGATCTGCAGTTTAATATCGTCATTCGAACCATTTATGCAACCGGAGGGCAGGCATTTATGCAGTCCGGTGCAGGAGTTGTGATTGATTCTGTTCCGAAGCACGAATACAAGGAATCATTCAAAAAAGCTTTTGCGATGCAAAGAGCATTAGAGCTGAGCGAAGAAGAGACAAAAATTAGATGAGGTGAGCGGAGAAATGATTTTAATGATTGATAACTACGATTCATTCACGTACAACTTGGTACAGTATTTGGGCGAGCTTGGGGAAGAGCTGGTTGTGAAACGCAATGACAGCATCACAATCGATGAAATTGAAGAACTGTCTCCGGACTTTCTGATGATATCTCCCGGACCGTGCAGCCCTGATGAGGCGGGAATCAGCCTCGAAGCAATTAAACATTTCGCAGGGAAAATTCCTATTTTCGGTGTATGTCTCGGACATCAGTCCATCGCACAAGTGTTCGGTGGTGATGTTGTTAGGGCAGAACGGCTTATGCACGGGAAAACCTCGGATATCGAGCATGACGGCAAAACCATTTTTGAAGGGTTGAAAAATCCCCTTGTTGCGACGCGATACCACTCGCTGATCGTAAAACCTGAGACGCTGCCAAGCTGTTTTACAGTAACAGCACAAACGAAAGAAGGAGAAATCATGGCTATTCGCCACAATGACCTCCCGATAGAGGGTGTGCAATTTCACCCAGAGTCTATTATGACCTCCTTTGGGAAAGAAATGCTCAGAAATTTTATTGAGACATATCGCAAGGAAGTTATTGCGTGATGATATATGTGAACGGCCGGTATATGGAGGAGAAAGATGCAGTTCTTTCTCCTTTTGACCATGGGTTTTTATATGGGATCGGTGTTTTCGAAACCTTCAGGCTCTACGAAGGCTGCCCGTTTTTGCTTGATTGGCATATAGAGAGGCTTGAACGCGCGCTTAAGGATCTGCAAATCGAATATACTGTTTCAAAGCATGAGATCCTTGAGATGCTGGACAAGCTGCTTAAGCTAAATGATATCAAGGATGGCAATGCCCGCGTCAGACTGAACATATCAGCGGGAATCAGCGATAAAGGCTTTGTCGCCCAGACGTACGATAAGCCCACCGTTTTATGCTTTGTGAATCAGCTGAAACCAGAAAGTCTTCCTTTGCAAAAAGAAGGAAAGGTTTTATCGATACGGAGAAACACTCCAGAGGGATCGTTCCGGTTAAAATCTCATCATTATCTAAATAATATGTATGCGAAACGGGAAATTGGAAATGATCCGCGTGTCGAGGGAATTTTCTTAACGGAGGATGGAGCTGTTGCAGAGGGTATCATATCTAATGTCTTCTGGAGAAAAGGTCGCTGTATCTATACGCCATCGCTTGATACCGGTATTCTGGACGGCGTCACGAGACGTTTTATCATAGAAAATGCAAAGGATATCGGCCTGGAGCTCAAAACGGGCCGATATGAGCTAGAAGCTCTCTTGACAGCTGACGAAGCGTGGATGACGAACTCGGTTCTTGAAATCATCCCGTTTACTAAAATAGAAGAAGTAAACTATGGAAGCCAAAGCGGAGAAGCAACCTCCGCTCTTCAATTGTTATACAAAAAAGAAATAAAGAACATGATTCATGAAAAGGGAGGAAGAGCATGGCGCAGCACACAATAGATCAAACACAAGTAATCCACACTAAGCCCAGCGCTTTATCATATAAAGAGAAGACGCTGGTGATGGGAATTTTAAACGTAACGCCTGACTCTTTCTCGGACGGCGGAAAATATGACAGCTTGGACAAGGCGCTGCTGCACGCGAAAGAGATGATCGATGATGGTGCCCATATCATTGATATTGGAGGGGAATCGACAAGGCCTGGCGCTGAGTGCGTATCTGAGGATGAGGAGATGTCCAGAGTCATTCCGGTGATTGAGCGGATTACGAAAGAGCTTGGTGTTCCTATTTCTGTAGACACGTACAAGGCTTCTGTCGCAGATGAAGCAGTGAAAGCCGGTGCATCCATTATCAATGATATTTGGGGAGCCAAACATGATCCGAAGATGGCTTCCGTTGCAGCTGAACATAATGTTCCAATTGTACTCATGCATAACCGCCCTGAAAGAAACTACAATGACTTATTGCCGGATATGCTGTCGGACTTAATGGAGAGTGTAAAAATTGCTGTTGAGGCCGGAGTAGACGAGAAGAACATTATTCTTGATCCTGGTATCGGTTTCGCGAAAACCTATCACGATAACTTGGCAGTGATGAACAAACTAGAGATTTTCAGCGGATTGGGATATCCGGTTCTTCTGGCAACCTCCCGAAAAAGATTCATCGGACGTGTTCTGGATCTTCCGCCTGAGGAGCGGGCTGAGGGCACAGGCGCGACTGTGTGTCTCGGCATTCAAAAAGGCTGTGACATTGTCAGGGTCCATGATGTAAAGCAAATTGCCAGAATGGCGAAAATGATGGACGCGATGCTGAATAAGGGAGGGGTGCACCATGGATAAAGTTTATGTAGAAGGTATGGAGTTTTACGGATATCACGGTGTGTTCACAGAAGAAAACAAACTTGGCCAGCGGTTTAAAGTCGATTTAACCGCTGAGCTGGATTTAAGCAAAGCTGGACAGACAGACGACCTTGAGCAAACGATCAACTATGCTGAGCTCTATCACGTATGTAAAGATATCGTGGAAGGGGAGCCTGTGAAATTGGTGGAAACGCTGGCGGAACGTATTGCTGGCACTGTTCTCGGAAAATTTCAGCCTGTTCAGCAATGTACGGTGAAAGTGATTAAGCCAGACCCGCCAATTCCCGGACACTATAAATCAGTAGCAATTGAAATTACGAGAAAAAAGTCATGAACAACATAGCTTATATTGCACTTGGATCTAATATTGGAGATAGAGAAACGTATTTAAGGCAAGCAGTGGCTTTACTGCATCAGCATGCTGCGGTGACAGTCACTAAAGTGTCGTCTATTTACGAAACTGACCCGGTCGGATACGAAGATCAAGCTCAATTTTTGAATATGGCTGTTGAAATCAAGACATCATTGAACCCTTTTGAACTCCTTGAACTGACGCAGCAGATAGAAAATGAATTAGGCAGAACAAGGGAAGTAAGATGGGGGCCGCGGACGGCAGACCTTGACATTTTGTTATTTAATCGTGAAAATATTGAAACAGAGCAACTAATTGTTCCGCATCCGAGAATGTATGAGCGTTTGTTTGTCCTTGCGCCGCTTGCGGAAATTTGCCAGCAGGTTGAAAAAGAGGCTACAAGCGCCGAAACAGACCAAGAAGGTGTAAGAGTATGGAAGCAGAAATCTGGGGTAGACGAATTCGTGCATTCAGAAAGCTGAAAGGTTATACTCAAGAAGGATTTGCAAAAGCATTAGGTATATCAGTTTCTATTCTCGGCGAAATTGAACGCGGAAACCGATTGCCGTCTGCTGCCATCATTCAAGATGCAGCAGATGTTTTAAATATAAGTGCGGACGAATTGGCGCCGCCAGAAAAATAGAACAAATGAAAGGAGGAGAAAAATTGTTCAAAATCGGAGATATTCAATTGAAAAACCGGGTTGTGCTCGCACCTATGGCTGGTGTCTGCAACTCTGCGTTCAGATTGACTGTAAAGGAATTCGGAGCCGGATTGGTATGCGCTGAAATGGTCAGTGACAAAGCGATCCTTTACAACAATGCAAGAACAATGGGTATGCTTTATATTGATGAACGTGAGAAACCACTGAGCCTTCAAATTTTCGGAGGAAAAAAGGAAACCCTTGTGGAAGCGGCGAAGTTTGTAGACCAAAACACAACTGCTGATATCATTGATATTAACATGGGATGTCCCGTGCCGAAGATTACAAAATGCGATGCGGGAGCCAAATGGCTTCTCGATCCTGATAAGATTTACGAAATGGTTTCTGCAGTAGTGGATGCTGTTAATAAGCCAGTTACAGTGAAAATGAGAATGGGCTGGGATGAAGACCACATTTTCGCAGTGAAAAATGCACAGGCTGTAGAACGTGCGGGCGGTAAAGCAGTGGCGCTTCACGGCCGTACGAGAGTGCAGATGTACGAAGGAACGGCAAACTGGGATATCATCAAAGAAGTAAAACAATCAGTATCGATTCCGGTTATCGGAAACGGCGATGTTAAGACACCGCAGGATGCTAAGCGTATGCTCGATGAGACAGGAGTAGACGGGGTCATGATCGGACGCGCTGCATTGGGTAACCCGTGGATGATTTACCGTACGGTTCAGTATCTTGAAACAGGTAAATTAAAAGAAGAGCCGCAAGTACGCGAAAAAATGGCCGTATGCAAACTGCATCTTGACCGCCTGATTGACTTAAAAGGTGAAAACGTAGCGGTAAGAGAAATGAGAAAGCACGCTGCATGGTATCTGAAAGGCGTGAAAGGCAATGCGAACGTTCGTAATGAAATCAATCATTGCGAGACGAGAGAAGAGTTTGTACAGCTTTTAGATGCATTTACGGTTGAAGTTGAGGCAAAAGAGCTTCAAAATGCAAAAGTAGGATAATACTCACCTCTATTTGCTGCTCACTGCTAGTTTTACGCTGGCAGTTTTTCTGCTTTTTTCATGAAACAATATCTGTAATGGAGTGATAACAATGAGTCAAGAAGAGCATAACCATGAAGAATTGAATGATCAGCTGCAAGTCAGACGCGATAAAATGAATCAGCTGAGAGATAACGGCATCGATCCATTCGGCGCACGTTTTGAAAGAACTCATCAGTCTCAAGAAGTTATTTCGGCATATCAAGATCTAACCAAAGAAGAGTTAGAAGAAAAAGCGATTGAAGTTACAATCGCAGGCCGCATGATGACAAAACGCGGCAAAGGAAAAGCCGGCTTTGCCCATCTTCAGGATTTAGAAGGCCAAATCCAAATCTACGTAAGAAAAGACAGTGTCGGTGACGACCAATATGAAATCTTCAAGTCTTCTGACCTCGGTGATCTTATCGGCGTAACCGGAAAAGTCTTCAAAACAAATGTAGGCGAATTGTCTGTTAAAGCAACTTCCTTTGAATTGCTGACAAAAGCGCTTCGTCCGCTTCCTGACAAATACCATGGTTTAAAAGACGTTGAGCAGCGCTACCGTCAGCGCTATCTGGATCTTATCGTAAACCCAGACAGCAAACATACGTTCATTACACGAAGCAAGATCATTCAAGCTATGAGAAGGTACCTTGATGATCATGGATACTTAGAAGTAGAAACACCTACAATGCACAGCATTCCTGGGGGAGCTTCTGCACGTCCGTTTATCACTCACCACAACGCGTTAGACATTCCACTCTATATGCGTATTGCTATCGAACTGCACCTAAAACGTCTAATTGTCGGCGGTTTAGAAAAAGTATATGAAATCGGCCGTGTTTTCCGTAACGAAGGTGTCTCTACACGCCATAACCCTGAATTTACAATGATTGAGTTATATGAAGCATATGCGGACTATAAAGATATCATGAGCTTAACTGAAAACCTTGTCGCTCATATCGCCCAAGAAGTGCTTGGCACAACTACGATTCAATACGGGGAAGAGCAAATCGACCTTAAACCGGAGTGGAAAAGAATCCATATGGTTGACGCAGTCAAAGAAGCGACCGGCGTTGATTTCTGGGAAGAGGTTACTGTTGAGCAGGCGCGTGAATATGCAAAAGAACATGAAGTAGAAATTAAAGACTCTATGACAGTAGGCCATATCATCAACGAATTCTTCGAACAAAAAATTGAAGAAACGCTTATTCAGCCAACGTTTATTTACGGGCATCCTGTAGAAATTTCTCCTCTTGCTAAGAAAAACCCTGAGGACCCGCGTTTTACAGACCGTTTTGAGCTGTTTATCGTTGGCCGTGAACATGCCAACGCGTTTACAGAGCTGAATGATCCTATTGATCAAAGAGAACGCTTTGAAGCGCAATTAAAAGAGCGTGAAGCCGGTAATGATGAAGCTCATTTAATGGATGAAGACTTTGTTGAAGCTCTGGAATACGGTATGCCGCCAACAGGAGGTTTAGGCATCGGTATCGACCGTCTGGTTATGCTGCTGACGAATGCCCCTTCTATTCGCGATGTGCTGTTATTCCCGCAAATGAGACAACGCTAATAAAAAAGAGCGGTATCCTCCATAGGGAAAGGATGCCGCTCTTTTTAAATCCCTTAGTATTTCTTCAAAAAAACTATTGCACTATTATTTACTAGGTGGTATATTATTATTCGTTGCCGCTAAACAAGGCGATAACGAAAAAAAGAACTTCAAAAAAAGTTATTGACTTCACTGAGTCAACGAGTTATAATAATAAAGTCGCTTGAACGAAGTGAACAAAATGATCTTTGAAAACTAAACAAGACAAAACGTACCTGTTAATTCAGTTTTTAAAAATCGCACAGCGATGTGCGTAGTCAGTCAAACTACTTTATCGGAGAGTTTGATCCTGGCTCAGGACGAACGCTGGCGGCGTGCCTAATACATGCAAGTCGAGCGGACAGATGGGAGCTTGCTCCCTGATGTTAGCGGCGGACGGGTGAGTAACACGTGGGTAACCTGCCTGTAAGACTGGGATAACTCCGGGAAACCGGGGCTAATACCGGATGGTTGTTTGAACCGCATGGTTCAAACATAAAAGGTGGCTTCGGCTACCACTTGCAGATGGACCCGCGGCGCATTAGCTAGTTGGTGAGGTAATGGCTCACCAAGGCAACGATGCGTAGCCGACCTGAGAGGGTGATCGGCCACACTGGGACTGAGACACGGCCCAGACTCCTACGGGAGGCAGCAGTAGGGAATCTTCCGCAATGGACGAAAGTCTGACGGAGCAACGCCGCGTGAGTGATGAAGGTTTTCGGATCGTAAAGCTCTGTTGTTAGGGAAGAACAAGTGCCGTTCGAATAGGGCGGTACCTTGACGGTACCTAACCAGAAAGCCACGGCTAACTACGTGCCAGCAGCCGCGGTAATACGTAGGTGGCAAGCGTTGTCCGGAATTATTGGGCGTAAAGGGCTCGCAGGCGGTTTCTTAAGTCTGATGTGAAAGCCCCCGGCTCAACCGGGGAGGGTCATTGGAAACTGGGGAACTTGAGTGCAGAAGAGGAGAGTGGAATTCCACGTGTAGCGGTGAAATGCGTAGAGATGTGGAGGAACACCAGTGGCGAAGGCGACTCTCTGGTCTGTAACTGACGCTGAGGAGCGAAAGCGTGGGGAGCGAACAGGATTAGATACCCTGGTAGTCCACGCCGTAAACGATGAGTGCTAAGTGTTAGGGGGTTTCCGCCCCTTAGTGCTGCAGCTAACGCATTAAGCACTCCGCCTGGGGAGTACGGTCGCAAGACTGAAACTCAAAGGAATTGACGGGGGCCCGCACAAGCGGTGGAGCATGTGGTTTAATTCGAAGCAACGCGAAGAACCTTACCAGGTCTTGACATCCTCTGACAATCCTAGAGATAGGACGTCCCCTTCGGGGGCAGAGTGACAGGTGGTGCATGGTTGTCGTCAGCTCGTGTCGTGAGATGTTGGGTTAAGTCCCGCAACGAGCGCAACCCTTGATCTTAGTTGCCAGCATTCAGTTGGGCACTCTAAGGTGACTGCCGGTGACAAACCGGAGGAAGGTGGGGATGACGTCAAATCATCATGCCCCTTATGACCTGGGCTACACACGTGCTACAATGGACAGAACAAAGGGCAGCGAAACCGCGAGGTTAAGCCAATCCCACAAATCTGTTCTCAGTTCGGATCGCAGTCTGCAACTCGACTGCGTGAAGCTGGAATCGCTAGTAATCGCGGATCAGCATGCCGCGGTGAATACGTTCCCGGGCCTTGTACACACCGCCCGTCACACCACGAGAGTTTGTAACACCCGAAGTCGGTGAGGTAACCTTTTAGGAGCCAGCCGCCGAAGGTGGGACAGATGATTGGGGTGAAGTCGTAACAAGGTAGCCGTATCGGAAGGTGCGGCTGGATCACCTCCTTTCTAAGGATATTTTACGGAATATAAGACCTTGGGTCTTATAAACAGAACGTTCCCTGTCTTGTTTAGTTTTGAAGGATCATTCCTTCGAAACGTGTTCTTTGAAAACTAGATAACAGTAGACATCACATTCAAGTAATACAAGATATCACATAGTGATTCTTTTTAACGGTTAAGTTAGAAAGGGCGCACGGTGGATGCCTTGGCACTAGGAGCCGATGAAGGACGGGACGAACACCGATATGCTTCGGGGAGCTGTAAGCAAGCTTTGATCCGGAGATTTCCGAATGGGGAAACCCACCACTCGTAATGGAGTGGTATCCATATCTGAATTCATAGGATATGAGAAGGCAGACCCGGGGAACTGAAACATCTAAGTACCCGGAGGAAGAGAAAGCAAATGCGATTCCCTGAGTAGCGGCGAGCGAAACGGGATTAGCCCAAACCAAGAGGCTTGCCTCTTGGGGTTGTAGGACACTCTGTACGGAGTTACAAAGGAACGAGGTAGATGAAGAGGTCTGGAAAGGCCCGCCATAGGAGGTAACAGCCCTGTAGTCAAAACTTCGTTCTCTCCTGAGTGGATCCTGAGTACGGCGGAACACGTGAAATTCCGTCGGAATCCGGGAGGACCATCTCCCAAGGCTAAATACTCCCTAGTGACCGATAGTGAACCAGTACCGTGAGGGAAAGGTGAAAAGCACCCCGGAAGGGGAGTGAAAGAGATCCTGAAACCGTGTGCCTACAAGTAGTCAGAGCCCGTTAACGGGTGATGGCGTGCCTTTTGTAGAATGAACCGGCGAGTTACGATCCCGTGCAAGGTTAAGCAGAAGATGCGGAGCCGCAGCGAAAGCGAGTCTGAATAGGGCGCATGAGTACGTGGTCGTAGACCCGAAACCAGGTGATCTACCCATGTCCAGGGTGAAGTTCAGGTAACACTGAATGGAGGCCCGAACCCACGCACGTTGAAAAGTGCGGGGATGAGGTGTGGGTAGGGGTGAAATGCCAATCGAACCTGGAGATAGCTGGTTCTCTCCGAAATAGCTTTAGGGCTAGCCTCAAGGTAAGAGTCTTGGAGGTAGAGCACTGATTGGACTAGGGGCCCCTACCGGGTTACCGAATTCAGTCAAACTCCGAATGCCAATGACTTATCCTTGGGAGTCAGACTGCGAGTGATAAGATCCGTAGTCGAAAGGGAAACAGCCCAGACCGCCAGCTAAGGTCCCAAAGTATACGTTAAGTGGAAAAGGATGTGGAGTTGCTTAGACAACCAGGATGTTGGCTTAGAAGCAGCCACCATTTAAAGAGTGCGTAATAGCTCACTGGTCGAGTGACTCTGCGCCGAAAATGTACCGGGGCTAAACGTATCACCGAAGCTGCGGACTGTTCTTCGAACAGTGGTAGGAGAGCGTTCTAAGGGCTGTGAAGCCAGACCGGAAGGACTGGTGGAGCGCTTAGAAGTGAGAATGCCGGTATGAGTAGCGAAAGAGGGGTGAGAATCCCCTCCACCGAATGCCTAAGGTTTCCTGAGGAAGGCTCGTCCGCTCAGGGTTAGTCGGGACCTAAGCCGAGGCCGAAAGGCGTAGGCGATGGACAACAGGTTGATATTCCTGTACCACCTCCTCACCATTTGAGCAATGGGGGGACGCAGGAGGATAGGGTAAGCGCGGTATTGGATATCCGCGTCCAAGCAGTTAGGCTGGGAAATAGGCAAATCCGTTTCCCATAAGGCTGAGCTGTGATGGCGAGCGAAATATAGTAGCGAAGTTCCTGATTCCACACTGCCAAGAAAAGCCTCTAGCGAGGTGAGAGGTGCCCGTACCGCAAACCGACACAGGTAGGCGAGGAGAGAATCCTAAGGTGATCGAGAGAACTCTCGTTAAGGAACTCGGCAAAATGACCCCGTAACTTCGGGAGAAGGGGTGCTCTGTTAGGGTGCAAGCCCGAGAGAGCCGCAGTGAATAGGCCCAGGCGACTGTTTAGCAAAAACACAGGTCTCTGCGAAGCCGTAAGGCGAAGTATAGGGGCTGACGCCTGCCCGGTGCTGGAAGGTTAAGAGGAGCGCTTAGCGTAAGCGAAGGTGCGAATTGAAGCCCCAGTAAACGGCGGCCGTAACTATAACGGTCCTAAGGTAGCGAAATTCCTTGTCGGGTAAGTTCCGACCCGCACGAAAGGCGCAACGATCTGGGCACTGTCTCAACGAGAGACTCGGTGAAATTATAGTACCTGTGAAGATGCAGGTTACCCGCGACAGGACGGAAAGACCCCGTGGAGCTTTACTGCAGCCTGATATTGAATGTTGGTACAGCTTGTACAGGATAGGTAGGAGCCTTGGAAACCGGAGCGCCAGCTTCGGTGGAGGCATCGGTGGGATACTACCCTGGCTGTATTGACCTTCTAACCCGCCGCCCTTATCGGGCGGGGAGACAGTGTCAGGTGGGCAGTTTGACTGGGGCGGTCGCCTCCTAAAAGGTAACGGAGGCGCCCAAAGGTTCCCTCAGAATGGTTGGAAATCATTCGCAGAGTGTAAAGGCACAAGGGAGCTTGACTGCGAGACCTACAAGTCGAGCAGGGACGAAAGTCGGGCTTAGTGATCCGGTGGTTCCGCATGGAAGGGCCATCGCTCAACGGATAAAAGCTACCCCGGGGATAACAGGCTTATCTCCCCCAAGAGTCCACATCGACGGGGAGGTTTGGCACCTCGATGTCGGCTCATCGCATCCTGGGGCTGTAGTCGGTCCCAAGGGTTGGGCTGTTCGCCCATTAAAGCGGTACGCGAGCTGGGTTCAGAACGTCGTGAGACAGTTCGGTCCCTATCCGTCGCGGGCGCAGGAAATTTGAGAGGAGCTGTCCTTAGTACGAGAGGACCGGGATGGACGCACCGCTGGTGTACCAGTTGTTCTGCCAAGGGCATCGCTGGGTAGCTATGTGCGGACGGGATAAGTGCTGAAAGCATCTAAGCATGAAGCCCCCCTCAAGATGAGATTTCCCATTCCGCAAGGAAGTAAGATCCCTGAAAGATGATCAGGTTGATAGGTCTGAGGTGGAAGTGTGGCGACACATGGAGCTGACAGATACTAATCGATCGAGGACTTAACCATATTTTTGAATGATGTCACATCTGTTATCTAGTTTTGAGAGAACACTCTCAATTTGTTTGGTGGCGATAGCGAAGAGGTCACACCCGTTCCCATACCGAACACGGAAGTTAAGCTCTTCAGCGCCGATGGTAGTCGGGGGTTTCCCCCTGTGAGAGTAGGACGCCGCCAAGCAATTGCACGTTAGTGCAATTATGGAGGATTAGCTCAGCTGGGAGAGCATCTGCCTTACAAGCAGAGGGTCGGCGGTTCGAGCCCGTCATCCTCCACCATTATGCCGGTGTAGCTCAATTGGTAGAGCAACTGACTTGTAATCAGTAGGTTGGGGGTTCAAGTCCTCTTGCCGGCACCACTTTTATATGATATAATACTCAAGTCTCTTGTAGAAGAGCCATTAGCTCAGTTGGTAGAGCATCTGACTTTTAATCAGAGGGTCGAAGGTTCGAGTCCTTCATGGCTCACCATTTTACGCGGGTGTGGCGGAATTGGCAGACGCGCTAGACTTAGGATCTAGTGTCTTTATGACGTGGGGGTTCAAGTCCCTTCACCCGCATTATATAGGATAACAGTTAGAAAAACTGGACATCCTGTCTGCGGAAGTAGTTCAGTGGTAGAACACCACCTTGCCAAGGTGGGGGTCGCGGGTTCGAATCCCGTCTTCCGCTCCAACTATACCATCCACGCCGGGGTGGTGGAATTGGCAGACACACAGGACTTAAAATCCTGCGGTAGGTGACTACCGTGCCGGTTCAAGTCCGGCCCTCGGCATTATGTTTTGCGCCCGTAGCTCAATTGGATAGAGCGTTTGACTACGGATCAAAAGGTTAGGGGTTCGACTCCTCTCGGGCGCGCCATATCTTTTAATAGAATAGATAGGAAATCGGGAAGTAGCTCAGCTTGGTAGAGCACATGGTTTGGGACCATGGGGTCGCAGGTTCGAATCCTGTCTTCCCGACCATTTTTTTATGGGGCCTTAGCTCAGCTGGGAGAGCGCCTGCTTTGCACGCAGGAGGTCAGCGGTTCGATCCCGCTAGGCTCCACCAAAAGTTTTTAAAAAAGTTGTTGACTTTGAAGAAGTGACGTTGTATACTAATAAAGTTGCTTTAACAAAGCGGACAAACAAAATGATCTTTGAAAACTAAACAAGACAAAACGTACCTGTTAATTCAGTTTTTAAAAATCGCACAGCGATGTGCGTAGTCAGTCAAACTACTTTATCGGAGAGTTTGATCCTGGCTCAGGACGAACGCTGGCGGCGTGCCTAATACATGCAAGTCGAGCGGACAGATGGGAGCTTGCTCCCTGATGTTAGCGGCGGACGGGTGAGTAACACGTGGGTAACCTGCCTGTAAGACTGGGATAACTCCGGGAAACCGGGGCTAATACCGGATGGTTGTTTGAACCGCATGGTTCAAACATAAAAGGTGGCTTCGGCTACCACTTACAGATGGACCCGCGGCGCATTAGCTAGTTGGTGAGGTAACGGCTCACCAAGGCAACGATGCGTAGCCGACCTGAGAGGGTGATCGGCCACACTGGGACTGAGACACGGCCCAGACTCCTACGGGAGGCAGCAGTAGGGAATCTTCCGCAATGGACGAAAGTCTGACGGAGCAACGCCGCGTGAGTGATGAAGGTTTTCGGATCGTAAAGCTCTGTTGTTAGGGAAGAACAAGTACCGTTCGAATAGGGCGGTACCTTGACGGTACCTAACCAGAAAGCCACGGCTAACTACGTGCCAGCAGCCGCGGTAATACGTAGGTGGCAAGCGTTGTCCGGAATTATTGGGCGTAAAGGGCTCGCAGGCGGTTTCTTAAGTCTGATGTGAAAGCCCCCGGCTCAACCGGGGAGGGTCATTGGAAACTGGGGAACTTGAGTGCAGAAGAGGAGAGTGGAATTCCACGTGTAGCGGTGAAATGCGTAGAGATGTGGAGGAACACCAGTGGCGAAGGCGACTCTCTGGTCTGTAACTGACGCTGAGGAGCGAAAGCGTGGGGAGCGAACAGGATTAGATACCCTGGTAGTCCACGCCGTAAACGATGAGTGCTAAGTGTTAGGGGGTTTCCGCCCCTTAGTGCTGCAGCTAACGCATTAAGCACTCCGCCTGGGGAGTACGGTCGCAAGACTGAAACTCAAAGGAATTGACGGGGGCCCGCACAAGCGGTGGAGCATGTGGTTTAATTCGAAGCAACGCGAAGAACCTTACCAGGTCTTGACATCCTCTGACAATCCTAGAGATAGGACGTCCCCTTCGGGGGCAGAGTGACAGGTGGTGCATGGTTGTCGTCAGCTCGTGTCGTGAGATGTTGGGTTAAGTCCCGC
>NC_000964.3:102500-172500 GCF_000009045.1 Bacillus subtilis subsp. subtilis str. 168
TATTCAGGACGCACTAAGCAGTTGGATGAAGCAGAAAGGACCTGAAAGTGACATTGTACTCAGCAGCCGCATACGTTTAGCAAGAAACTTTGAGCATATTCGGTTCCCTACGCGGTATTCCAATGAAGAAGCCTCATCCATCATACAGCAATTTGAAGATCAGTTTTCAGAGCAAGAAATTCCCGGAATCGGCAAATTTGTTTTGATTAGAATGAATGATGCACAGCCTTTAGAAAAGCGTGTACTTGTTGAAAAACATCTAATCAGCCCGAATTTGACAGAGTCTCCTTTTGGCGGCTGTTTGCTTTCTGAAAATGAGGAAGTAAGCGTCATGCTAAATGAAGAGGACCATATTAGAATTCAGTGTCTTTTCCCTGGATTTCAGCTTTTAGAAGCAATGAAAGCCGCAAACCAGGTCGACGACTGGATTGAAGAAAAAGTTGATTATGCATTCAATGAGCAAAGAGGATACTTAACCAGCTGTCCTACAAACGTAGGTACTGGTTTAAGGGCTTCGGTCATGATGCATCTGCCGGCGCTGGTTTTAACTAGGCAAATAAATCGAATTATACCGGCAATTAATCAATTAGGCTTAGTTGTTAGAGGAATTTATGGGGAAGGCAGCGAAGCAGTAGGGAATATCTTTCAAATTTCAAATCAGATCACGCTTGGTAAGTCAGAGCAGGATATTGTAGAGGATCTTAACAGTGTTGCTGCTCAGTTGATTGAACAAGAACGATCTGCCCGAGAAGCGATTTATCAAACTTCTAAAATCGAACTTGAGGATCGGGTATATCGGTCATATGGGGTCTTGTCTAATTGCCGGATGATAGAATCGAAAGAAACTGCAAAGTGCCTTTCAGATGTTCGGTTAGGCATAGACTTAGGCATAATAAAAGGACTTTCAAGCAACATACTTAACGAACTTATGATTTTGACGCAGCCAGGGTTTTTACAGCAATACTCGGGAGGCGCTTTGCGACCGAACGAAAGGGACATTCGAAGAGCGGCTCTCATCAGAGAACGGCTTCACTTAGAAATGAATGGGAAAAGACAGGAGGATGAATCGATATGATGTTTGGAAGATTTACAGAACGAGCTCAAAAAGTACTGGCGCTAGCACAGGAAGAAGCACTTCGGTTAGGTCATAATAACATTGGCACTGAGCATATTTTATTAGGACTGGTAAGAGAAGGAGAGGGCATTGCTGCTAAAGCTCTTCAAGCGCTTGGACTCGGTTCAGAAAAAATTCAGAAAGAAGTAGAAAGTTTGATCGGGCGCGGGCAGGAAATGTCTCAAACGATTCATTATACTCCTAGAGCTAAAAAAGTCATTGAGCTTTCAATGGATGAGGCAAGAAAACTCGGTCATTCTTATGTGGGAACAGAACATATTCTTCTTGGTCTGATTCGTGAAGGAGAAGGTGTTGCTGCGAGAGTTCTGAATAATCTCGGTGTCAGCTTAAATAAAGCAAGACAGCAGGTGCTCCAGCTTCTAGGAAGTAATGAAACAGGATCATCAGCGGCAGGAACAAACAGCAATGCGAATACGCCTACGCTTGACAGCTTGGCAAGAGACTTAACTGCTATTGCGAAGGAAGACAGCCTTGACCCTGTAATCGGCAGAAGCAAGGAGATCCAGCGTGTCATTGAAGTGTTAAGCCGCAGAACGAAAAACAACCCTGTTCTCATTGGGGAACCAGGTGTAGGTAAAACGGCTATCGCAGAAGGTTTGGCACAGCAAATTATCAATAATGAAGTACCCGAAATTTTGCGTGATAAACGTGTGATGACATTAGACATGGGAACAGTTGTTGCCGGCACAAAATACCGCGGAGAATTTGAGGATCGCCTGAAGAAGGTCATGGATGAAATTCGCCAGGCAGGAAATATCATTCTATTCATCGATGAGCTCCATACATTAATCGGGGCAGGCGGAGCAGAAGGTGCTATTGATGCATCTAATATTTTAAAACCTTCACTTGCTCGTGGCGAACTCCAATGTATTGGTGCAACGACTCTTGATGAGTACCGTAAATATATTGAAAAAGATGCAGCACTGGAACGCCGTTTTCAGCCGATTCAGGTTGATCAGCCATCTGTAGATGAAAGTATTCAAATTTTACAAGGTCTGCGTGACAGATACGAAGCCCACCACCGCGTTTCTATCACTGATGATGCCATTGAAGCTGCGGTTAAGCTTTCTGACAGATATATTTCTGACCGCTTCCTTCCGGATAAAGCAATTGACTTGATCGATGAAGCGGGTTCAAAGGTGAGACTGCGCTCATTTACAACGCCTCCTAACTTAAAAGAGCTTGAGCAGAAGCTTGATGAGGTTCGTAAAGAGAAGGATGCGGCAGTGCAAAGCCAAGAGTTTGAAAAAGCTGCTTCCTTGCGTGATACTGAACAACGCCTGCGCGAGCAAGTAGAGGATACGAAGAAATCATGGAAAGAGAAGCAAGGGCAGGAAAACTCAGAGGTTACTGTGGATGATATTGCGATGGTTGTATCCAGCTGGACCGGTGTGCCTGTATCTAAAATCGCCCAAACTGAAACTGATAAGCTTCTCAATATGGAAAACATTCTTCACTCCCGTGTCATCGGCCAGGATGAAGCAGTTGTAGCGGTTGCAAAAGCCGTCAGACGTGCAAGAGCAGGATTGAAAGATCCTAAACGCCCAATCGGCTCATTCATTTTCTTAGGCCCTACAGGTGTAGGTAAAACAGAACTTGCACGAGCACTTGCTGAATCCATTTTTGGCGATGAAGAATCCATGATCAGAATTGATATGTCTGAATACATGGAAAAACATTCAACTTCAAGACTTGTTGGTTCACCTCCGGGTTATGTGGGATATGATGAAGGCGGTCAATTGACAGAGAAAGTCAGAAGAAAACCTTACTCTGTCGTGCTTCTTGATGAGATCGAGAAAGCGCACCCTGATGTCTTCAATATCCTTCTGCAAGTTCTTGAAGACGGACGATTGACTGATTCTAAAGGACGCACAGTCGATTTCCGCAATACCATTCTGATCATGACATCAAACGTCGGAGCAAGTGAGCTAAAACGCAATAAATATGTCGGCTTTAACGTTCAGGATGAAACTCAAAATCATAAAGACATGAAAGATAAAGTGATGGGTGAATTAAAACGAGCGTTCAGACCTGAGTTCATCAACCGTATTGATGAAATCATTGTCTTCCATTCACTTGAGAAAAAACATCTCACTGAGATTGTGTCATTAATGTCTGATCAATTAACGAAACGCCTGAAAGAACAAGATCTTTCTATCGAATTGACAGATGCTGCAAAAGCGAAAGTCGCGGAAGAGGGCGTTGACCTGGAATACGGTGCCCGTCCGTTAAGAAGAGCGATCCAAAAACATGTCGAGGATCGTTTATCTGAAGAACTCCTCAGAGGAAATATTCATAAAGGACAGCATATTGTTCTTGATGTAGAAGATGGCGAATTTGTCGTAAAAACGACTGCTAAAACGAATTAATATAGAAGACGGAAATGAGGCATACAGCATGTAAGTGTATGCCTCACTTTCATATCAAGAAATAGAACAAGGGAGAGGTCTTACACTATATATGGCTAAAACAAAATCGAAGTTCATCTGCCAATCCTGCGGCTACGAGTCTCCAAAATGGATGGGGAAATGTCCGGGCTGTGGTGCTTGGAATACAATGGTGGAAGAAATGATTAAAAAAGCACCGGCCAATCGGAGAGCGGCTTTTTCTCATTCTGTTCAAACTGTACAGAAACCTTCACCTATTACATCAATCGAAACATCAGAAGAACCCCGCGTCAAAACCCAGCTTGGCGAGTTTAACAGAGTACTCGGCGGAGGTGTCGTTAAAGGCTCCCTCGTTTTAATTGGCGGTGATCCTGGTATCGGAAAGTCAACGCTATTACTGCAGGTTTCCGCTCAATTATCAGGCTCATCAAACAGTGTCCTGTATATTTCGGGAGAAGAATCTGTAAAGCAAACGAAGCTGCGAGCAGACCGTCTCGGCATTAATAATCCGTCACTGCATGTTTTATCTGAAACCGATATGGAGTATATTTCGTCTGCTATACAAGAGATGAATCCATCGTTTGTCGTTGTTGACTCTATTCAAACGGTTTACCAAAGCGATATTACATCTGCTCCAGGCAGTGTGTCACAGGTCAGAGAATGTACCGCTGAGCTGATGAAAATTGCAAAAACAAAAGGTATTCCGATTTTTATCGTAGGGCACGTGACGAAAGAAGGGTCTATTGCAGGTCCGAGACTGTTGGAGCATATGGTTGACACTGTTTTATATTTTGAAGGAGAACGCCACCATACTTTCCGTATTTTGCGGGCTGTAAAAAACCGTTTCGGATCTACAAACGAAATGGGCATTTTCGAAATGCGGGAAGAGGGGCTCACTGAGGTTTTGAATCCTTCGGAAATTTTCTTAGAAGAACGCTCTGCTGGTTCCGCAGGCTCGAGTATCACTGCCTCTATGGAGGGCACTAGACCGATTCTCGTTGAAATTCAGGCACTCATCTCGCCAACAAGTTTTGGCAACCCAAGGCGTATGGCAACGGGAATAGACCATAACAGGGTTTCTCTGTTAATGGCTGTGTTAGAAAAAAGAGTTGGACTGCTGCTGCAAAATCAGGATGCTTATTTGAAAGTGGCTGGCGGCGTTAAGCTTGATGAACCGGCAATTGATCTTGCGATTGTGATTAGTATTGCATCAAGCTTTAGAGACACACCTCCAAATCCTGCAGATTGTTTTATTGGAGAAGTGGGATTAACCGGAGAAGTCCGGCGGGTTTCAAGAATTGAACAGCGTGTGAAAGAAGCGGCAAAGCTTGGTTTTAAACGCATGATCATACCCGCGGCAAATCTGGATGGATGGACAAAACCAAAAGGGATTGAGGTTATCGGAGTAGCAAATGTTGCAGAAGCGCTTCGTACTTCATTAGGAGGATAATAGATGGAAAAAGAGAAAAAAGGGGCGAAACACGAGTTAGACCTGTCATCTATATTGCAGTTTGTTGCTCCGGGTACACCGCTCAGAGCGGGGATGGAAAACGTCTTGAGAGCAAATACAGGCGGTCTGATTGTTGTTGGATATAATGATAAAGTAAAAGAAGTGGTGGACGGCGGCTTTCACATAAACACGGCTTTTTCTCCGGCGCATTTATATGAGCTGGCTAAAATGGATGGAGCGATCATTTTAAGTGATTCTGGTCAAAAGATCCTATACGCGAATACTCAGCTGATGCCGGATGCCACAATTTCTTCATCAGAAACAGGAATGCGGCACAGAACTGCCGAAAGAGTAGCTAAGCAAACTGGCTGTCTTGTAATCGCCATTTCTGAAAGAAGAAATGTCATAACGTTATATCAGGAAAACATGAAGTATACACTAAAAGACATAGGATTTATTTTAACCAAGGCGAACCAAGCCATTCAAACACTTGAAAAATATAAGACAATCCTCGATAAAACGATTAATGCACTGAACGCGTTAGAGTTTGAGGAACTTGTTACCTTCAGTGATGTCTTGTCTGTCATGCATCGTTATGAAATGGTACTGAGAATCAAAAACGAAATTAATATGTATATCAAAGAGCTGGGGACAGAAGGGCATCTGATCAAACTGCAAGTCATTGAATTGATTACGGATATGGAAGAAGAGGCCGCTTTATTTATTAAGGACTATGTAAAAGAAAAGATTAAAGATCCGTTTGTTCTCTTGAAGGAGCTGCAGGATATGTCCAGTTATGATCTGCTGGATGATTCCATTGTGTATAAGCTTCTCGGTTACCCTGCTTCTACTAATCTTGATGATTATGTATTGCCGAGAGGATACAGGCTGTTAAATAAGATACCGCGTCTTCCGATGCCGATTGTTGAAAATGTTGTAGAAGCATTTGGAGTCCTGCCAAGGATTATTGAGGCGAGTGCAGAAGAATTAGATGAAGTAGAGGGAATCGGTGAAGTACGAGCCCAAAAAATCAAAAAAGGATTAAAACGCCTGCAAGAGAAGCATTATTTAGACAGACAACTGTGATTTCGGTTAAAACCTTATGAATACGGGTATATTAATGTTGGTTTTTGTTTATTCTGATATTCGTAGGATGCATAAGACTTTGTGAAATTAAAATGTTAAAAAAGGAGGTGGGGGTATGTTAAAACGAATAGTTCAGGCGTTCTTCATTATTTTTGGCGGCGTTGTTGGTATATTTTTGATACCTGAATTGTTTGTACTGTTAAATATACAGGACATACCTTTAATAACAAACGCATATACGTCTGCGGCAATAGGAGCAATTATCTTTTTTCTCATCAGTATATGGGGTACAGAATACGTTGTGAACTGGGTGAAGTGGATAGAGGATTCATTGTTAAAAGCGCCGGTTCCAGATTTGTTATTTGGAAGTCTTGGCTTAGTTTTTGGACTTATAATTGCTTATCTTATCGTAAATGTTATTCCTTTAGACAATATACCTTACCGCATATTCAGCACAATAATTCCTGTATTTTTGGCTTTCTTCCTCGGTTATCTCGGCTTCCAGGTGGGCTTTAAGAAAAAGGATGAATTGATCAGCCTGTTTTCCATTTCCGCCAGAATGCAAAAGAAAAAAGGAACAGCTGATGAAGAACATGAGGTTCAAGACAAGAAGCTGAAAATTTTGGACACTAGTGTTATTATTGATGGGAGAATAGCAGATATTTGTCAGACTGGTTTTTTAGAGGGAGTTATCGTGATTCCGCAGTTTGTCCTTGAGGAATTGCAGCATATTGCAGACTCTTCAGATGTTTTAAAACGAAACAGAGGACGCCGCGGTCTTGATATCCTGAACCGCATTCAGAAAGAATTAGACATTGAAGTTGAAATTTACGAAGGCGACTTTGAAGATATTCAGGAGGTTGACAGCAAGCTCGTCAAACTTGCTAAGCTGACATCCGGGGTCGTTGTGACGAATGATTTTAATTTAAATAAAGTGTGCGAGCTTCAGAAGGTAGCAGTATTAAACATTAATGACCTTGCCAATGCGGTTAAGCCTGTTGTGCTTCCTGGCGAGGAAATGAATGTTCAGGTCATTAAGGACGGGAAAGAGCATAATCAGGGAGTTGCCTACTTGGATGACGGTACGATGATTGTCGTTGAAGAAGGACGGAATTATATCGGCAAGCATATTGATGTACTCGTCACAAGTGTGCTGCAGACAGCAGCGGGACGAATGATTTTTGCGAAGCCTAAGCTGTTGGAGAAGGCGCTGTAAAGGGAGAAGAAACAATGAGTTATGATGTGGTGATTCCTGCAGCCGGACAGGGAAAGCGGATGAAGGCAGGGAGAAATAAACTGTTCATTGAGCTGAAGGGAGACCCGGTGATCATACACACGTTAAGAGTGTTTGACAGCCACCGGCAGTGCGATAAAATCATTTTGGTGATTAACGAGCAGGAGCGGGAGCACTTTCAGCAATTGCTGTCCGATTACCCGTTTCAAACTTCAATTGAGCTTGTTGCAGGCGGAGATGAGCGACAGCACAGTGTGTATAAGGGGCTGAAAGCCGTAAAGCAGGAAAAGATTGTCCTTGTACATGACGGTGCCCGTCCATTTATAAAACATGAACAAATTGACGAACTGATCGCAGAGGCGGAACAGACAGGAGCGGCCATCCTTGCTGTTCCGGTAAAAGATACGATTAAACGCGTTCAAGATTTACAAGTCAGTGAGACGATTGAACGTTCAAGCTTGTGGGCTGTCCAAACGCCACAAGCTTTTCGTCTTTCTTTATTGATGAAGGCTCACGCTGAGGCCGAGCGCAAGGGATTTTTAGGGACGGATGACGCCAGCCTCGTTGAACAGATGGAGGGCGGTTCGGTCCGTGTTGTAGAAGGCAGCTATACAAATATTAAGCTGACGACGCCAGACGATTTGACGTCAGCTGAAGCTATCATGGAATCAGAAAGTGGGAATAAACATGTTTAGAATTGGACAAGGATTTGATGTGCATCAATTAGTGGAGGGCCGTCCTCTCATTATTGGCGGAATTGAAATCCCGTACGAAAAAGGGCTGCTTGGCCATTCTGATGCAGACGTATTGTTGCATACCGTCGCTGACGCCTGCCTGGGAGCTGTGGGTGAAGGAGACATAGGCAAGCATTTTCCTGACACAGATCCCGAGTTCAAGGACGCAGATTCTTTCAAATTACTTCAGCATGTCTGGGGAATCGTGAAACAGAAGGGGTATGTCCTTGGGAACATTGATTGCACCATCATAGCGCAAAAGCCGAAGATGCTGCCGTACATAGAAGATATGAGAAAAAGAATTGCTGAAGGCCTTGAGGCAGATGTTTCTCAAGTAAATGTAAAAGCAACAACGACAGAAAAGCTTGGATTTACAGGCCGGGCGGAAGGAATAGCGGCTCAGGCGACAGTACTGATACAAAAAGGCTAACTTGTTTTGATGCCGGGTCTATTTGGTGGTAGAATAGATTCATACATTTTTGCCTGAGGCCATACATGACATGAAAGGAAGTATTTGAAAATGGGAAACGAAGTACGCGTCCGTTATGCACCGAGTCCAACCGGACATTTGCATATTGGAAATGCCAGAACGGCGCTTTTTAATTATTTATTTGCCCGCAATCAAGGCGGTAAGTTTATCATTCGAGTTGAGGATACTGATAAAAAGCGCAATATTGAGGGCGGAGAACAAAGCCAGCTGAATTATCTGAAGTGGCTAGGTATTGACTGGGATGAGAGTGTGGATGTCGGAGGAGAGTACGGTCCATACCGTCAGTCAGAGCGTAACGATATCTATAAAGTGTACTATGAAGAGCTTCTTGAAAAAGGGCTTGCTTATAAATGTTACTGTACGGAAGAAGAGCTTGAAAAAGAGCGTGAAGAACAGATTGCCCGCGGAGAAATGCCTCGTTATTCCGGAAAACACAGAGACCTGACTCAGGAAGAACAGGAGAAATTTATCGCCGAAGGCAGAAAACCAAGTATTCGTTTCCGTGTGCCGGAAGGAAAAGTCATCGCCTTCAACGACATCGTAAAAGGCGAAATTTCTTTTGAATCAGATGGCATCGGCGACTTCGTTATTGTGAAAAAGGACGGAACGCCTACTTATAACTTCGCGGTAGCTATTGATGACTACTTAATGAAAATGACACACGTGCTGCGCGGTGAGGATCATATTTCTAACACACCGAAACAGATTATGATCTATCAAGCATTCGGGTGGGATATTCCTCAGTTCGGACACATGACGCTGATTGTAAACGAAAGCCGTAAAAAGCTCAGCAAACGTGATGAATCCATTATTCAATTCATCGAGCAGTACAAAGAGCTTGGCTACCTGCCAGAAGCGCTGTTCAACTTTATCGGCTTGTTAGGCTGGTCACCGGTTGGAGAAGAAGAGCTTTTCACAAAAGAGCAGTTTATTGAAATTTTTGATGTAAATCGTTTATCTAAATCACCAGCTTTGTTTGATATGCATAAGCTAAAATGGGTTAACAACCAATATGTGAAGAAGCTGGATCTTGATCAGGTTGTTGAACTGACGCTTCCGCATTTGCAAAAAGCCGGCAAAGTTGGCACTGAGCTTTCTGCTGAAGAACAAGAATGGGTTCGTAAACTGATTTCCCTGTATCATGAGCAATTAAGCTACGGTGCGGAAATTGTTGAGCTGACTGATTTGTTCTTTACGGATGAGATCGAGTATAATCAAGAAGCGAAAGCTGTTCTGGAAGAAGAACAGGTTCCTGAAGTGCTCAGCACATTCGCAGCGAAGCTTGAAGAGCTTGAGGAGTTCACTCCGGATAATATCAAAGCATCGATCAAAGCAGTGCAGAAAGAAACTGGCCATAAAGGGAAAAAACTGTTTATGCCGATTCGTGTTGCTGTAACAGGGCAAACTCACGGTCCGGAACTGCCGCAATCAATTGAATTGATCGGTAAAGAGACTGCAATTCAGCGTTTAAAGAATATCTAAATAAATGATTGTTGACAGGGAAGAGTATAAAGCTTTAGGCCATTACAGAAAGGATCTTCATTGGCTGAGAGAGATCCATGAGCCGGGTTTTAGAAGTGCGCCCTTAAGACCTTTGAAGAACGTTTTTTGAAATCAGTATTCAAAGGCGGCCGCCGCCGTTACAGGCTGAAGTTGGGAGAGCAGAAGTCTGCTTTTCAAACAGAGTGGAACCGCGCGGTTAAAGCGTCTCTGTCATGTTTACATGCAGAGACGCTTTTTTTATTGGGTAGAGGAAATCAGATAGAGAAACGGGGGGAAGCATGTGTTTTTTAGAATGCTCAAAGAAGACATTGATACTGTGTTCGATCAAGATCCCGCAGCAAGAAGCTATTTTGAAGTGATTTTAACTTATTCCGGTTTACATGCTATATGGGCGCATCGGATTGCACATGCTTTATATAAACGAAAATTTTATTTCCTTGCACGCCTTATATCTCAAGTAAGCCGATTTTTTACCGGGATAGAAATCCACCCCGGCGCTACAATCGGGAGAAGATTTTTCATAGACCACGGCATGGGGGTTGTCATTGGGGAGACATGTGAAATCGGCAATAACGTAACCGTTTTTCAGGGGGTTACCCTCGGGGGAACGGGAAAAGAAAAGGGAAAAAGGCACCCAACGATTAAAGATGACGCATTGATAGCCACAGGTGCTAAAGTGCTCGGTTCTATTACGGTCGGTGAAGGCTCAAAGATTGGCGCTGGTTCAGTAGTGCTGCATGATGTTCCTGATTTTTCAACAGTTGTCGGTATCCCTGGACGGGTCGTTGTACAAAATGGCAAGAAAGTAAGACGCGATTTAAACCATCAGGATTTGCCCGATCCAGTTGCTGACCGCTTTAAGTCTTTGGAACAGCAGATTTTAGAGCTGAAGGCAGAACTTGAAGACAGAAAAGAAAGGATCAATCAAAAATGACAATCACACTTTATAATACATTGACTAGACAGAAGGAAACATTCGTTCCTCTTGAAGAGGGAAAAGTGAAAATGTATGTATGCGGACCCACGGTTTACAATTACATTCATATCGGGAACGCGCGTCCGGCAATCGTTTACGATACGGTTCGAAACTATTTAGAGTATAAAGGCTATGATGTGCAGTATGTCTCTAACTTCACAGACGTAGACGATAAATTAATTAAAGCGGCAAATGAACTCGGTGAGGATGTACCCACCATTTCAGAGCGTTTTATTAAAGCATACTTTGAAGACGTAGGTGCGCTCGGCTGCCGAAAAGCCGACCTTCATCCGCGAGTAATGGAGAACATGGATGCCATTATCGAATTCGTAGATCAGCTCGTGAAAAAGGGCTACGCATATGAATCAGAAGGTGACGTATATTTCAAAACCAGAGCATTTGAAGGGTACGGAAAGCTTTCTCAGCAATCAATCGATGAACTAAGATCAGGTGCACGCATCCGGGTCGGCGAGAAAAAAGAAGATGCTCTTGATTTCGCACTGTGGAAAGCGGCAAAAGAAGGAGAAATCTCTTGGGATAGCCCTTGGGGGAAAGGGCGTCCGGGCTGGCACATTGAATGCTCAGCAATGGTGAAAAAGTATCTCGGTGACCAGATTGATATCCATGCGGGCGGACAGGATTTAACATTCCCTCACCATGAAAACGAAATTGCGCAATCTGAGGCGCTGACAGGCAAAACGTTTGCGAAGTACTGGCTTCATAATGGTTATATCAATATTGATAATGAAAAAATGTCAAAATCACTAGGCAACTTTGTGCTTGTGCATGACATCATTAAACAGCATGATCCGCAGCTTTTGAGATTCTTTATGCTATCTGTTCATTATCGCCATCCGATTAACTATTCAGAAGAGCTTCTGGAGAATACGAAAAGCGCGTTCAGCCGTTTAAAAACAGCGTACAGCAATCTTCAGCACCGTCTGAACAGCAGTACGAATTTAACCGAAGATGACGATCAATGGCTTGAAAAGGTTGAAGAACACCGCAAAGCATTCGAAGAAGAGATGGACGATGATTTTAATACGGCGAATGCCATTTCAGTCTTGTTTGACTTAGCGAAACACGCCAATTATTATCTTCAGAAAGATCATACGGCTGATCATGTGATTACGGCGTTTATTGAGATGTTTGACCGCATTGTTTCTGTCCTCGGTTTTTCGTTGGGTGAGCAGGAACTTCTCGATCAAGAGATTGAAGACTTAATCGAAAAGCGAAATGAAGCGCGCCGGAATCGCGATTTTGCATTGTCAGACCAGATCCGCGACCAGCTGAAAAGCATGAATATCATTCTTGAAGATACGGCTCAAGGCACTCGCTGGAAACGGGGAGAATAACAGATGCTTGAATTTGATACGATAAAAGATTCTAAGCAGCTTAACGGTCTTGCGCTTGCTTATATAGGTGATGCCATTTTTGAAGTGTATGTCAGGCATCACCTGCTTAAGCAGGGCTTTACCAAACCAAATGATCTTCATAAGAAATCAAGCCGGATTGTTTCAGCAAAGTCACAGGCTGAGATCCTATTTTTTCTGCAGAATCAATCATTTTTTACGGAAGAAGAGGAAGCGGTGCTGAAAAGAGGCAGAAATGCCAAGTCAGGGACAACACCTAAAAATACAGATGTTCAGACGTACCGCTACAGTACAGCATTTGAAGCGCTTCTGGGCTACCTTTTTCTAGAGAAAAAAGAGGAACGACTTAGTCAGCTCGTAGCCGAAGCTATACAATTCGGGACGTCAGGGAGGAAAACAAATGAGTCAGCAACATGATTACGTCATAGGGAAAAATGCAGTGATCGAGACGTTAAAATCTGATCGGAAGCTGTATAAGCTGTGGATGGCGGAAAACACCGTAAAGGGACAAGCACAGCAAGTGATTGAGCTTGCCAAAAAGCAGGGAATCACGATTCAATACGTCCCGAGAAAAAAACTCGATCAAATGGTGACAGGACAGCATCAGGGCGTAGTGGCACAGGTTGCAGCGTATGAATATGCAGAACTGGACGATTTATATAAAGCAGCCGAAGAAAAAAATGAACAGCCTTTCTTCCTCATTCTGGACGAGCTTGAAGACCCTCATAATCTTGGTTCCATTATGAGGACAGCAGATGCGGTCGGCGCTCATGGCATCGTCATTCCAAAACGGAGAGCTGTCGGGCTGACAACAACAGTGGCAAAAGCTTCAACAGGAGCAATTGAGCACATTCCTGTAGCAAGAGTCACCAATTTGGCACGGACGTTAGAAGAGATGAAAGAGCGGGGAATCTGGGTTGTCGGAACGGATGCGTCCGCGCGTGAGGATTTCCGTAATATGGACGGCAATATGCCTTTGGCTCTAGTCATCGGAAGTGAAGGAAAAGGGATGGGCCGCCTTGTGAAGGAAAAGTGCGATTTTCTCATTAAACTCCCGATGGCCGGAAAGGTAACTTCACTAAATGCATCTGTCGCGGCTGGTCTTTTGATGTATGAAGTCTACCGGAAACGAAACCCTGTGGGAGAATAAAGACCCATGGATATCCTGTTAGTAGACGGGTACAACATGATTGGAGCCTGGCCGCAGCTGAAGGATTTAAAAGCGAACAGTTTTGAAGAGGCGAGAGACGTACTGATTCAGAAAATGGCGGAATATCAATCGTATACAGGAAACAGGGTTATTGTTGTTTTTGACGCGCATCTCGTAAAAGGGCTTGAGAAAAAACAGACCAACCATAGAGTTGAAGTAATTTTTACAAAAGAAAATGAGACGGCTGATGAGCGGATAGAAAAGCTCGCTCAGGCTTTGAATAATATTGCGACTCAAATTCACGTTGCGACCTCTGACTATACTGAGCAGTGGGCGATTTTCGGACAGGGGGCATTGCGGAAATCGGCCCGGGAGCTTCTGAGAGAGGTAGAAACGATTGAAAGGCGAATAGAGAGACGGGTAAGAAAAATCACTTCCGAAAAGCCGGCGGGTAAAATTGCTTTATCGGAAGAGGTTTTGAAAACGTTTGAAAAGTGGAGGCGGGGAGACTTAGATTAAGTTGACGCTTTTTTGCCCAATACTGTATAATATTTCTATCTACGTGCGCCGGGGGGATCGGAGTGAATCTACAGAACAACAAGGGAAAATTCAACAAAGAGCAGTTTTGCCAGTTGGAGGACGAGCAGGTCATTGAAAAGGTTCATGTTGGGGACAGTGATGCGTTAGATTACTTGATTACGAAGTACCGAAACTTTGTTCGGGCAAAAGCAAGATCCTATTTCTTAATAGGGGCGGACAGAGAGGATATTGTTCAGGAAGGCATGATAGGCCTCTATAAGTCTATTCGTGACTTCAAAGAGGACAAGCTTACCTCATTCAAAGCTTTTGCAGAATTATGTATTACCCGCCAAATTATTACCGCAATAAAGACAGCTACTCGCCAGAAACACATTCCTTTGAATTCCTACGCCTCATTAGATAAACCGATCTTTGATGAAGAATCAGACCGAACGCTGCTGGATGTCATTTCAGGAGCGAAAACCTTAAATCCTGAGGAAATGATCATTAATCAGGAAGAATTTGATGATATTGAAATGAAAATGGGAGAACTATTAAGTGATTTAGAGAGAAAAGTACTCGTCTTATATCTCGACGGGAGAAGTTACCAAGAGATTTCTGATGAACTGAACCGACATGTGAAATCGATCGACAATGCCCTTCAGCGTGTGAAACGCAAGCTGGAGAAGTACTTGGAAATTCGCGAAATCAGTTTGTAATAGGAATTTATGCTATATTGACAGTATTTTTCTGACTATGATATGTTACTAAAGATAAGAACTAATGTCTATTTAGAAAAAGGTGTAATGACATGAGAAAAAAGATTACGTTAGCATGCAAGACATGCGGAAACCGTAATTATACGACAATGAAGAGCTCTGCATCAGCGGCTGAGCGATTAGAAGTAAAGAAATACTGCAGTACTTGCAATTCACATACAGCTCATCTTGAAACAAAATAGTTTTTGCGCTTTTAAATTGTGGAGGTCTTTTACATGCGTATTATGAAATTCTTTAAAGATGTTGGGAAAGAAATGAAAAAGGTAAGCTGGCCTAAAGGAAAAGAGTTAACGCGTTATACCATTACGGTAATTTCAACAGTTATCTTTTTTGTTATCTTTTTTGCCCTCCTTGACACAGGAATTTCTCAATTAATTCGTTTAATAGTTGAATAATGATCAGCAATACGTGCTATAATAGATCATAATATTACTTGCCAAAACCCGTTCAGCGGGTTTTTTATTGTGGCTTAAAATGAAAGTTATCATAGGCTTGCCGCCTATTTTTTGAAGCGTTATGGTAATTCACTAAAACCAAATGCGGGGAGGGAAGGACTGGACAGTCCTGAATAGAATGGAAAAGAATTGGTATGTTGTTCACACGTACTCTGGTTATGAGAATAAAGTAAAAGCCAACTTGGAAAAGCGTGTTGAATCAATGGGGATGCAGGATAAAATTTTCCGTGTAGTCGTACCCGAAGAAGAAGAAACGGATATCAAAAACGGCAAGAAAAAAGTCGTGAAAAAGAAAGTATTCCCTGGTTATGTGCTTGTTGAAATTGTAATGACAGACGACTCTTGGTATGTCGTCCGCAACACGCCGGGCGTTACTGGATTCGTAGGATCTGCCGGGTCAGGTTCAAAACCGACGCCGCTTCTTCCGGGGGAAGCAGAAACCATTCTGAAGAGAATGGGCATGGATGAACGAAAAACTGATATTGACTTTGAACTGAAAGAGACAGTGAAAGTAATAGACGGACCTTTTGCTAACTTTACAGGATCAATTGAAGAGATTGATTATGATAAAAGCAAGGTCAAAGTTTTCGTTAATATGTTTGGCCGTGAAACGCCGGTTGAGCTGGAATTTACCCAAATCGATAAATTGTAATGTGAAAAAACTTGAAATTGCTATATATAAATGATAATATAGCAAAGGTACGTCTTGGACTTATCCAAGGCAACTAGCATGATATTTCGTCATTCATATAAAGAATGAAACCTTGAGTGGGAGGGTTTACCCTATTACCACATCACGGACTTAAGGAGGTGTGTCTCGTGGCTAAAAAAGTAGTTAAAGTTGTAAAATTGCAAATTCCTGCTGGAAAAGCTAACCCAGCACCACCAGTTGGACCTGCACTTGGTCAAGCCGGTGTTAACATCATGGGATTCTGTAAGGAGTTTAACGCTCGTACAGCTGACCAAGCTGGTTTAATCATTCCTGTTGAAATTTCGGTTTACGAAGACCGTTCATTTACATTTATTACAAAAACTCCACCTGCTGCAGTATTGCTTAAAAAAGCAGCTGGAATTGAGTCTGGTTCTGGTGAACCAAACCGTAATAAAGTGGCAACCGTTAAGCGCGATAAAGTACGCGAAATCGCTGAAACGAAAATGCCTGACTTAAACGCAGCAGACGTTGAAGCGGCAATGCGCATGGTTGAAGGTACTGCCCGCAGTATGGGTATTGTAATCGAGGATTAATTTGTTTCTTGTCGGGTTGCGAGTTTTAACAAGTTCGCAACCCTTATTCGTGGGAGGTTATTCCGCTATAACCACATAAGGAGGAAATTTTAAAATGGCTAAAAAAGGTAAAAAGTACGTTGAAGCTGCTAAGCTTGTAGACCGTTCTAAAGCTTACGACGTCTCTGAAGCAGTAGCTCTCGTTAAAAAAACAAACACAGCTAAATTCGACGCTACAGTTGAAGTGGCTTTCCGTTTAGGGGTTGACCCTCGTAAAAACGACCAGCAAATCCGTGGAGCAGTTGTGCTTCCAAACGGAACTGGTAAAACTCAGCGCGTTCTCGTTTTCGCAAAAGGCGAAAAAGCGAAAGAAGCTGAAGCTGCTGGTGCAGATTTCGTAGGCGATACTGACTACATCAACAAAATTCAACAAGGCTGGTTCGATTTCGATGTTATCGTAGCTACACCTGACATGATGGGTGAAGTTGGTAAAATCGGTCGTGTACTTGGACCAAAAGGTTTAATGCCGAACCCTAAAACTGGTACAGTTACTTTCGAAGTTGAAAAAGCTATCGGCGAAATCAAAGCTGGTAAAGTTGAATACCGCGTTGATAAAGCTGGAAACATTCATGTTCCTATCGGTAAAGTTTCTTTCGAGGATGAAAAACTTGTTGAGAACTTCACAACAATGTACGATACAATCCTTAAAGCTAAACCTGCTGCAGCTAAAGGCGTTTACGTGAAAAACGTTGCTGTAACTTCTACTATGGGACCTGGTGTCAAAGTAGACTCTTCAACTTTTAACGTAAAATAATATTGACATGACATCAACATTCTGATATTATTCAAAATGTTGTAAAATAGAATATCATTTATACCGTAGACAGTAGGGGCCTAACCGCTTAATTATCCTACCGAGGTGTATATTATCACAGCTATTACGTTACGTATGCTTGTATATACAGCCTCCATGTCTCATGGAGGCTTTTTATATGGAATCCGTCGTCTCAGTCGTGATCACCTAACGGTATAAGTGTTACACAAGAATCTACAGGAGGTGTAACCATGAGCAGCGCAATTGAAACAAAAAAAGTTGTTGTTGAAGAAATTGCTTCTAAACTGAAAGAAAGTAAATCAACGATCATCGTTGACTATCGCGGACTTAACGTTTCTGAAGTAACTGAACTTCGTAAACAGCTTCGCGAAGCTAACGTTGAGTTCAAAGTTTACAAAAATACGATGACTCGCCGTGCGGTTGAACAAGCTGAGCTTAATGGTTTGAATGATTTCTTAACTGGACCGAACGCGATCGCATTCAGCACTGAAGATGTTGTCGCTCCGGCTAAAGTTCTTAATGACTTCGCTAAAAATCACGAAGCTCTTGAAATCAAAGCTGGCGTTATCGAAGGTAAAGTTTCTACTGTTGAAGAAGTGAAAGCTCTTGCTGAACTTCCATCACGCGAAGGCTTGCTTTCTATGTTGCTTAGCGTACTTCAAGCTCCAGTTCGCAACCTTGCTCTTGCTGCAAAAGCTGTGGCAGAACAAAAGGAAGAACAAGGCGCTTAATCTAATCAGTTTTTCATAAATTAAAACAAAATGGAGGAATTACAAATGGCTTTAAATATCGAAGAAATCATTGCTTCCGTTAAAGAAGCAACTGTACTTGAATTGAACGACCTAGTAAAAGCAATCGAAGAAGAATTTGGCGTAACTGCTGCTGCTCCTGTAGCTGTAGCTGGCGGAGCTGCTGCTGGCGGAGCTGCTGAAGAGCAAAGCGAATTCGATCTTATCCTTGCTGGTGCAGGATCTCAAAAAATCAAAGTTATCAAAGTTGTACGTGAAATCACTGGTCTTGGCTTGAAAGAAGCTAAAGAGCTTGTTGACAACACTCCAAAACCACTTAAAGAAGGTATTGCTAAAGAAGAAGCTGAAGAGCTTAAAGCTAAACTTGAAGAAGTTGGCGCTTCTGTAGAAGTTAAGTAATCTTCACTTACCTGTAGGGGAAGCTCGCTTTTATGAGGCGAGCTTTTTCTTTGCCATTCTTTAAGCCATGAAAAAAGGAGGTTCTAATAATGAGTGAGCACTATTATTCAGAAAAACCTTCAGTAAAAAGCAACAAGCAAACCTGGTCTTTTAGGCTTCGGAATAAAGATTTCACGTTTACCAGCGACAGCGGGGTTTTTTCTAAAAAAGAAGTTGATTTCGGCTCCCGCCTGCTGATTGATTCTTTTGAAGAGCCTGAGGTTGAGGGCGGCATTTTAGATGTAGGCTGCGGATACGGCCCGATTGGTTTATCGCTCGCCAGCGACTTTAAAGACCGGACCATCCACATGATTGACGTTAATGAGAGAGCCGTAGAACTATCAAATGAAAATGCGGAACAGAACGGAATAACAAACGTTAAGATTTATCAAAGCGATTTGTTTTCAAACGTTGATTCTGCTCAAACATTTGCTTCTATTCTTACAAATCCCCCAATCCGAGCCGGAAAAAAAGTTGTCCATGCTATCTTTGAGAAAAGCGCTGAACACTTAAAAGCTTCAGGTGAATTGTGGATCGTCATACAGAAAAAGCAAGGCGCGCCTTCTGCCATTGAAAAGCTCGAGGAACTGTTCGATGAAGTTTCCGTCGTTCAAAAAAAGAAAGGCTATTATATCATAAAAGCAAAAAAAGTTTGACTCGGTATTTTAACTATGTTAATATTGTAAAATGCCAATGTATATATTTTGCTTGATATGATGAATTGTCAATATCTATGTATAAATTATACAAGTATGGAAATGCTAATAAAATCGGTATTTGTTTTTGGATGTGGTTTTCTTAATTAGAAACCCTTTTTTCTTTTGTCTTGTAAAAGTATTTTCTTTCTTTGGAAGAAATGCTTATTACACATATAATACGCATGATTTGAGGGGTGAATCAGTTGACAGGTCAACTAGTTCAGTATGGACGACACCGCCAGCGCAGAAGCTATGCTCGCATTAGCGAAGTGTTAGAATTACCAAATCTCATTGAAATTCAAACCTCTTCTTATCAGTGGTTTCTTGATGAGGGTCTTAGAGAGATGTTTCAAGACATATCACCAATTGAGGATTTCACTGGTAACCTCTCTCTTGAGTTCATTGATTATAGTTTAGGTGAGCCTAAATATCCTGTAGAGGAATCAAAAGAACGTGATGTGACTTACTCAGCTCCGCTAAGAGTGAAGGTTCGTTTAATTAACAAAGAAACTGGAGAGGTAAAAGACCAAGATGTCTTCATGGGTGATTTCCCTATTATGACAGATACAGGTACTTTTATCATTAACGGTGCGGAACGTGTTATCGTTTCCCAGCTTGTTCGGTCTCCAAGTGTATATTTCAGTGGTAAAGTAGACAAAAACGGTAAAAAAGGTTTTACCGCAACTGTCATTCCAAACCGTGGCGCATGGTTAGAATACGAAACTGATGCGAAAGATGTTGTTTATGTCCGCATTGATCGCACACGTAAGTTGCCGGTTACGGTTCTTTTGCGTGCTCTCGGCTTCGGCTCCGATCAAGAGATTCTTGATCTCATAGGAGAAAACGAATACCTGCGAAATACGCTTGATAAAGATAACACAGAAAACAGCGACAAAGCGTTGCTGGAAATTTACGAGCGTCTCCGTCCTGGAGAGCCGCCTACAGTAGAAAATGCGAAAAGCTTGCTTGATTCTCGTTTCTTTGATCCGAAACGATACGATCTTGCCAATGTAGGACGCTATAAAATTAATAAAAAACTTCATATTAAGAATCGCCTCTTCAATCAGAGACTTGCTGAAACGCTTGTTGATCCTGAAACAGGAGAAATCCTTGCTGAAAAAGGCCAGATTCTTGATAGAAGAACGCTTGATAAAGTACTGCCATACTTAGAAAACGGAATCGGTTTTAGAAAGCTGTATCCGAATGGCGGCGTTGTTGAAGATGAAGTGACTCTTCAATCAATTAAAATCTTTGCTCCGACTGATCAAGAAGGAGAACAGGTTATCAATGTAATCGGCAATGCTTACATCGAAGAAGAGATTAAAAACATCACGCCTGCTGATATTATTTCTTCAATCAGCTACTTCTTCAACCTGCTGCACGGAGTAGGCGACACAGATGATATCGATCATCTTGGAAACCGCCGTTTACGTTCTGTAGGCGAGCTTCTCCAGAACCAATTCCGTATCGGTTTAAGCCGTATGGAGCGTGTGGTTCGTGAGAGAATGTCAATTCAAGATACGAATACAATTACGCCTCAGCAGCTGATCAATATTCGTCCTGTTATTGCGTCCATTAAAGAGTTCTTTGGAAGCTCACAGCTTTCTCAATTCATGGATCAGACGAACCCGCTTGCTGAATTAACGCACAAGCGTCGTCTGTCAGCATTAGGACCGGGCGGATTGACACGTGAGCGTGCCGGAATGGAAGTGCGTGACGTTCACTACTCCCACTATGGCCGTATGTGTCCGATTGAAACGCCTGAGGGCCCGAACATCGGTTTGATCAACTCACTATCATCTTATGCAAAAGTAAACCGTTTTGGCTTTATTGAAACGCCATATCGCCGCGTTGACCCTGAAACAGGGAAGGTAACGGGCAGAATCGATTACTTAACTGCTGATGAAGAGGATAACTATGTTGTCGCTCAAGCGAATGCTCGTCTTGATGACGAAGGCGCCTTTATTGATGACAGCATCGTAGCTCGTTTCCGCGGGGAGAACACCGTTGTTTCCAGAAATCGTGTAGACTACATGGATGTATCGCCTAAGCAGGTTGTATCTGCTGCGACAGCATGTATCCCGTTCTTAGAAAACGATGACTCCAACCGTGCCCTCATGGGAGCGAACATGCAGCGTCAGGCTGTGCCTTTGATGCAGCCGGAAGCGCCATTTGTTGGAACTGGTATGGAATACGTATCAGGAAAAGACTCTGGTGCCGCTGTTATTTGTAAACACCCTGGTATCGTTGAACGCGTAGAAGCCAAAAACGTTTGGGTTCGCCGTTATGAAGAAGTAGACGGTCAAAAAGTAAAAGGAAACCTGGATAAATACAGCCTGCTGAAATTTGTCCGCTCTAACCAAGGTACGTGCTACAACCAGCGTCCGATCGTAAGTGTCGGCGATGAAGTGGTAAAAGGAGAAATCCTTGCTGACGGTCCTTCTATGGAGCTTGGTGAACTTGCACTTGGCCGTAACGTAATGGTCGGCTTCATGACGTGGGATGGCTACAACTATGAGGATGCCATCATCATGAGTGAACGCCTAGTGAAGGATGATGTTTATACATCTATCCACATTGAAGAATACGAATCAGAAGCACGTGATACGAAACTTGGACCTGAAGAAATCACTCGCGATATTCCAAACGTCGGTGAAGATGCGCTTCGCAATCTTGATGACCGCGGAATCATCCGTATTGGGGCAGAAGTAAAAGACGGAGATCTTCTTGTTGGTAAAGTAACGCCTAAAGGCGTAACTGAACTGACTGCCGAAGAACGCCTTCTTCACGCCATCTTTGGCGAGAAAGCCCGCGAGGTTCGTGATACTTCTCTTCGTGTGCCTCATGGCGGCGGCGGAATTATCCATGACGTTAAAGTCTTCAACCGTGAAGACGGAGACGAACTTCCTCCAGGTGTTAACCAGTTAGTACGCGTATATATCGTTCAGAAACGTAAGATTTCTGAAGGGGATAAAATGGCCGGTCGTCACGGTAACAAAGGTGTTATCTCTAAGATTCTTCCTGAAGAGGATATGCCTTACCTTCCTGACGGCACACCAATTGATATCATGCTTAACCCGCTGGGCGTACCATCACGTATGAACATCGGGCAGGTATTGGAACTTCACATGGGTATGGCCGCTCGTTACCTTGGCATTCACATTGCATCTCCTGTATTTGACGGAGCGCGAGAAGAGGATGTCTGGGAAACACTTGAAGAAGCCGGCATGTCTCGTGACGCCAAAACAGTGCTTTACGACGGACGTACTGGAGAGCCGTTTGATAACCGTGTATCTGTCGGTATCATGTACATGATCAAACTGGCTCACATGGTTGACGATAAACTTCATGCACGCTCTACAGGCCCTTACTCACTTGTTACGCAGCAGCCTCTTGGCGGTAAAGCGCAATTTGGCGGACAGCGTTTTGGTGAGATGGAGGTTTGGGCACTTGAAGCTTACGGTGCGGCTTACACTCTTCAAGAAATTCTGACTGTTAAGTCTGATGACGTGGTTGGACGTGTGAAAACATACGAAGCCATCGTTAAAGGCGACAATGTTCCTGAACCAGGTGTTCCGGAATCATTCAAAGTATTAATCAAAGAACTTCAAAGCTTAGGTATGGATGTCAAAATCCTTTCTGGTGATGAAGAAGAAATAGAAATGAGAGATTTAGAAGACGAAGAAGATGCGAAACAAGCTGACGGCCTGGCATTATCAGGTGATGAAGAGCCGGAAGAAACAGCATCTGCAGACGTTGAACGCGATGTAGTAACAAAAGAATAATCTCTAGTTATAAAGGCAAGTGACATCGGTTAATCCGAAGATAAAAAGGGAGGTAGGCCCCTTGCTAGATGTGAACAATTTTGAGTATATGAACATCGGTCTTGCTTCACCAGATAAAATCCGTTCATGGTCTTTTGGTGAAGTGAAAAAGCCTGAAACGATAAACTATCGTACGTTAAAACCTGAAAAGGACGGTCTATTCTGCGAACGCATTTTCGGACCGACTAAGGACTGGGAATGTCATTGCGGGAAGTACAAGCGAGTTCGTTATAAAGGCGTAGTTTGTGACCGCTGCGGAGTCGAAGTAACACGGGCTAAAGTCCGTCGTGAGAGAATGGGGCACATTGAACTGGCTGCCCCAGTTTCCCACATTTGGTATTTCAAAGGTATTCCAAGCCGTATGGGTCTTGTGCTGGATATGTCACCTCGTGCTTTAGAAGAAGTCATTTACTTTGCTTCTTACGTTGTAACTGATCCGGCGAATACACCGCTTGAAAAGAAACAGCTTCTGTCTGAGAAAGAATACCGTGCTTATCTTGATAAATACGGTAATAAATTCCAAGCATCTATGGGTGCTGAAGCAATTCATAAACTTCTTCAAGATATCGATCTTGTAAAAGAAGTTGATATGTTAAAAGAAGAGCTGAAAACTTCACAAGGACAACGCCGTACTCGTGCGATCAAACGTCTTGAAGTTTTAGAAGCCTTCCGTAACTCAGGAAACAAGCCTTCTTGGATGATCCTTGATGTGCTTCCTGTTATTCCTCCGGAGCTTAGACCGATGGTTCAGCTAGATGGCGGACGTTTTGCGACTTCTGATTTGAATGACCTTTATCGTCGTGTCATCAACCGTAACAATCGTTTGAAACGCCTTTTGGACCTTGGTGCGCCTAGCATCATCGTTCAAAACGAAAAGCGTATGCTTCAAGAGGCTGTCGATGCCCTAATTGACAACGGCCGCCGCGGACGCCCTGTAACAGGTCCTGGAAACAGACCGTTAAAATCTCTTTCTCACATGCTGAAAGGGAAGCAAGGCCGTTTCCGTCAAAACCTTCTTGGTAAACGTGTCGATTACTCCGGACGTTCTGTAATCGTTGTTGGTCCTCATTTGAAAATGTACCAATGCGGATTACCGAAGGAAATGGCACTTGAACTTTTCAAACCTTTCGTTATGAAAGAACTTGTTGAAAAAGGTCTTGCTCACAACATTAAGAGTGCGAAACGCAAAATTGAGCGCGTACAGCCTGAAGTTTGGGATGTACTAGAATCAGTTATTAAGGAGCATCCGGTACTGCTGAACCGTGCCCCTACACTTCACAGATTAGGTATCCAGGCGTTTGAACCAACGCTTGTTGAAGGACGCGCAATCCGTCTTCACCCGCTCGTATGTACAGCTTACAACGCTGACTTTGACGGTGACCAAATGGCGGTTCACGTACCATTATCTGCTGAAGCACAAGCTGAAGCACGCATCTTGATGCTTGCTGCTCAAAACATCTTGAACCCTAAAGATGGTAAACCGGTTGTAACACCGTCTCAGGATATGGTACTAGGTAACTATTACCTGACACTTGAGCGTGCCGGTGCTGTCGGTGAAGGTATGGTCTTCAAGAATACAGACGAAGCGCTTCTTGCTTATCAAAACGGATATGTTCACCTTCATACGAGAGTAGCTGTTGCAGCTAACTCACTTAAGAATGTGACATTTACCGAAGAACAGCGCTCAAAATTGTTAATTACAACTGTCGGTAAGCTTGTCTTCAATGAAATTCTTCCGGAATCATTCCCTTACATGAATGAACCAACGAAGAGCAACATTGAAGAGAAAACACCTGACCGTTTCTTCTTAGAAAAAGGTGCTGATGTTAAAGCTGTTATCGCACAGCAGCCAATCAATGCGCCGTTTAAAAAAGGCATTCTGGGTAAAATCATCGCGGAAATCTTTAAACGATTCCATATTACGGAAACGTCTAAAATGCTTGACCGCATGAAAAACCTAGGTTTCAAATATTCAACTAAAGCTGGTATTACAGTTGGGGTTTCTGACATCGTCGTACTCGATGATAAACAAGAAATTCTTGAGGAAGCGCAAAGCAAAGTTGACAACGTTATGAAGCAATTCCGCCGCGGTCTTATCACTGAAGAAGAACGCTATGAGAGAGTCATCTCTATCTGGAGTGCTGCAAAAGACGTTATCCAAGGCAAACTGATGAAATCACTTGATGAACTCAACCCGATCTACATGATGAGTGACTCTGGTGCCCGTGGTAACGCATCTAACTTTACGCAGCTTGCCGGAATGCGCGGCCTGATGGCCAACCCGGCTGGACGTATCATTGAGTTGCCGATCAAATCAAGTTTCCGTGAAGGTCTGACAGTATTGGAGTACTTTATCTCCACACACGGTGCGCGTAAAGGTCTTGCCGATACCGCTCTTAAAACTGCTGACTCAGGTTACCTTACACGCCGTCTCGTTGACGTTGCTCAGGATGTTATCATCCGTGAAACTGATTGCGGAACTGACCGAGGCATTCTTGCTAAGCCTCTTAAAGAAGGAACTGAAACAATTGAGCGCTTAGAAGAACGCTTAATCGGACGTTTTGCAAGAAAACAAGTGAAGCACCCTGAAACAGGTGAAGTGCTTGTGAATGAAAACGAACTGATCGATGAAGATAAAGCACTGGAGATTGTCGAAGCCGGCATTGAAGAAGTGTGGATCCGTTCTGCCTTCACATGTAATACGCCTCATGGTGTATGTAAACGATGCTATGGCCGAAATCTTGCAACTGGCTCCGATGTTGAAGTCGGTGAAGCTGTCGGAATCATTGCTGCCCAATCAATCGGTGAGCCTGGTACACAGTTAACAATGCGTACATTCCATACAGGCGGGGTTGCCGGAGACGATATCACACAGGGTCTTCCGCGTATCCAAGAGCTTTTCGAAGCGCGTAATCCGAAAGGTCAGGCAACAATTACAGAAATCGACGGTACAGTCGTTGAGATCAATGAAGTTCGTGATAAGCAACAGGAAATTGTGGTTCAAGGCGCAGTGGAAACACGTTCTTATACGGCACCTTACAACTCCCGCCTGAAAGTAGCGGAAGGAGATAAAATTACTCGAGGCCAAGTACTGACAGAAGGTTCAATCGATCCGAAAGAACTTCTTAAAGTGACTGACCTGACGACTGTTCAAGAGTATCTTCTCCATGAGGTTCAAAAGGTTTACCGTATGCAGGGTGTTGAAATCGGTGATAAACACGTAGAAGTAATGGTTCGCCAGATGCTTCGCAAAGTACGCGTGATTGATGCCGGTGACACTGATGTGCTTCCAGGTACATTGCTTGATATTCACCAATTTACTGAAGCGAACAAAAAGGTATTGCTTGAAGGCAACCGACCAGCTACAGGCCGTCCTGTCTTACTCGGTATTACAAAAGCATCTCTTGAAACTGATTCATTCTTATCTGCTGCTTCCTTCCAGGAAACAACACGTGTCCTTACAGATGCAGCGATCAAAGGTAAGCGTGACGAGCTTCTCGGCTTGAAAGAGAATGTTATCATCGGTAAGCTTGTTCCAGCAGGTACAGGAATGATGAAATACCGTAAAGTAAAACCAGTATCAAATGTTCAGCCGACTGACGATATGGTCCCGGTTGAATAACTGATTTAACTCTGCTGAAAGACTGCAAAAACAGTCTTTCAGCAGATATATTTATGAAAAAGTCACTCTATGAGAAGAACGAATCTAAAAAATGTCATACCTTGTTGACATTCGTCTCCTAGAATGATAATATAACCAAGGTGCTCGAAATAAACCTGTTACTTTGGAGGATATGTTTATGTCTTATGATAAAGTATCACAGGCCAAATCAATTATTATTGGTACGAAGCAAACAGTGAAAGCTCTAAAGCGAGGTTCAGTAAAGGAAGTAGTCGTTGCAAAAGACGCAGATCCGATACTCACGTCAAGTGTTGTTTCACTTGCTGAAGATCAAGGTATCTCTGTCTCAATGGTTGAATCCATGAAAAAGCTCGGCAAAGCCTGCGGAATTGAGGTAGGAGCAGCCGCTGTTGCCATTATTTTATAACGTACTTTTGTTTTTGCGTAAGATTCCATCTTGTGTAAAGACATTGTTTTTTGCCTTTTGATGAACCACCTGGGTATGTGGGTTATAAAACGTAATGAAGGGAGGAAAAATTCATGCCTACAATTAATCAGCTAATTCGCAAAGGACGCGTGAGTAAAGTAGAAAACTCAAAGTCTCCTGCACTTAACAAAGGATACAACAGCTTTAAAAAAGAGCACACTAACGTATCTTCTCCACAAAAACGCGGGGTATGTACTCGTGTTGGTACAATGACACCGAAAAAACCGAACTCAGCACTTCGTAAATATGCTCGTGTTCGTTTGACTAACGGAATCGAGGTTACTGCTTACATTCCTGGTATCGGTCACAACCTGCAAGAGCACAGTGTTGTACTTATCCGCGGCGGACGTGTAAAAGACTTACCAGGGGTACGTTACCACATCGTTCGTGGTGCGCTTGATACTGCTGGAGTTGAAAACCGTGCACAAGGCCGTTCTAAATACGGTACGAAAAAACCTAAAGCAAAATAATATACGAAAATACGCATAATTGATGAAGGGAGGATATTCAGATGCCACGTAAAGGTCCTGTAGCAAAAAGAGATGTTTTACCTGATCCGATTTACAACTCTAAGCTTGTATCTCGTTTAATCAACAAAATGATGATCGATGGTAAAAAAGGTAAGTCTCAAACGATCCTATACAAGTCATTCGATATCATTAAAGAACGTACTGGCAATGATGCAATGGAGGTTTTCGAACAAGCATTGAAAAACATCATGCCTGTACTTGAAGTAAAAGCACGCCGTGTAGGTGGTGCGAACTACCAAGTTCCTGTAGAAGTTCGTCCTGAACGTCGTACGACTCTTGGACTTCGCTGGTTAGTTAACTACGCTCGTCTTCGTGGAGAAAAAACGATGGAAGAGCGTTTAGCTAACGAAATCCTTGACGCAGCTAACAACACTGGTGCTGCTGTTAAGAAACGTGAAGACACTCATAAGATGGCTGAAGCAAACAAAGCATTTGCTCACTATCGCTGGTAGGATTTATAGATTAACAAAACACAATTTCCTAATAAGGAAGGAGAAATTACCCAATGGCAAGAGAGTTCTCCTTAGAAAAAACTCGTAATATCGGTATCATGGCTCACATCGATGCCGGTAAAACGACTACTACAGAACGTATCTTGTTCTATACTGGTCGTATCCACAAAATTGGTGAAACTCATGAAGGAGCTTCACAAATGGACTGGATGGAGCAGGAACAAGAACGTGGTATCACAATCACTTCCGCTGCGACTACTGCACAGTGGAAAGGATACCGCGTAAACATCATCGATACTCCAGGACACGTAGACTTCACAGTTGAAGTTGAACGTTCTCTTCGTGTACTTGATGGTGCTGTTGCTGTACTTGACGCGCAATCAGGCGTTGAGCCTCAAACAGAAACTGTTTGGCGTCAGGCAACAACTTATGGAGTACCGCGTATCGTTTTTGTTAACAAAATGGACAAAATCGGTGCAGACTTCCTTTACTCTGTAGGAACTTTAAGAGACCGTCTTCAAGCAAACGCTCATGCAATTCAATTGCCGATCGGTGCTGAAGATAACTTCGAAGGTATCATTGACCTTGTAGAAAACGTTGCGTATTTCTACGAAGATGACCTCGGAACTCGTTCTGATGCAAAAGAAATCCCTGAAGAGTACAAAGAGCAAGCTGAAGAGCTTCGCAACAGCCTTATTGAAGCTGTATGTGAGCTTGATGAAGAGCTTATGGATAAGTACCTTGAGGGTGAAGAAATCACAATTGACGAGTTAAAAGCAGGAATTCGTAAAGGTACATTAAATGTTGAATTCTACCCTGTTCTTGTTGGTTCTGCCTTCAAAAACAAAGGTGTTCAACTAGTACTTGATGCTGTTCTTGACTACCTTCCTGCACCAACTGACGTTGCTGCAATCAAAGGTACACGTCCTGATACAAATGAAGAGATTGAGCGTCATTCTTCTGACGAAGAGCCATTCTCTGCATTAGCATTTAAAGTTATGACTGACCCTTACGTTGGTAAGTTGACGTTCTTCCGTGTGTACTCTGGAACACTTGATTCTGGTTCATACGTGAAAAACTCTACTAAAGGCAAACGTGAGCGTGTTGGACGTATTCTTCAAATGCACGCTAACAGCCGTGAAGAAATCTCTACTGTATACGCAGGGGATATCGCAGCTGCTGTAGGTCTAAAAGATACAACTACTGGAGATACTCTATGTGATGAGAAGGATCTTGTTATCCTTGAGTCAATGGAATTCCCAGAACCAGTTATCGACGTTGCTATTGAGCCTAAATCAAAAGCTGACCAAGATAAAATGGGTATCGCTTTAGCGAAACTTGCTGAAGAAGATCCTACATTCCGTACTCAAACAAACCCAGAAACTGGCCAAACGATCATCTCTGGTATGGGTGAACTTCACCTTGATATCATTGTTGACCGTATGAAACGCGAATTTAAAGTAGAAGCCAATGTTGGTGCTCCTCAAGTTGCGTACCGTGAAACATTCCGTACCGGTGCAAAAGTTGAAGGTAAATTCGTACGTCAGTCTGGTGGACGCGGTCAGTTCGGACACGTTTGGATCGAATTCGAACCAAACGAAGAAGGCGCTGGCTTTGAATTTGAAAATGCGATTGTCGGTGGGGTCGTTCCTCGTGAATACATCCCAGCTGTTCAAGCAGGTCTGGAAGATGCACTCGAAAATGGTGTACTAGCAGGCTTCCCGCTTATCGACATTAAAGCTAAACTTTTCGACGGTTCTTACCATGATGTTGACTCAAACGAAATGGCATTTAAAGTCGCTGCTTCTATGGCATTGAAAAATGCAGTCAGCAAATGTAACCCAGTTCTTCTTGAACCAATCATGAAAGTGGAAGTGGTTATTCCAGAAGAATATATGGGAGATATCATGGGTGATATCACTTCACGTCGCGGACGCGTAGAAGGTATGGAAGCACGCGGTAACGCTCAAGTTGTTCGTGCTATGGTTCCTCTTGCTGAAATGTTCGGTTACGCTACTGCACTTCGTTCTAATACGCAAGGTCGCGGTACGTTCACTATGCACATGGATCACTACGAAGAAGTGCCGAAGAGCGTCGCAGAAGAAATTATCAAAAAAAATAAAGGCGAATAATTGATTTTGCCGCTTAACTCAAGTATAACTACTATTGTAAGATGAGGAAGTGAAAGCTTTCTTTCACTTCCTATCACTCTATACATTACTAATTAAAAGCTCTTAAGGAGGATTTTAGAATGGCTAAAGAAAAATTCGACCGTTCCAAATCACATGCCAATATTGGTACAATTGGACACGTTGACCATGGTAAAACAACTTTAACTGCTGCTATCACAACAGTACTTCATAAGAAATCTGGTAAAGGTACAGCTATGGCGTACGATCAAATTGATGGTGCTCCAGAAGAACGCGAGCGCGGTATCACAATCTCTACTGCACACGTTGAGTACGAAACTGAAACTCGTCACTATGCACACGTTGACTGCCCAGGACACGCTGACTATGTTAAAAACATGATCACTGGTGCTGCGCAAATGGACGGAGCTATCCTTGTAGTATCTGCTGCTGATGGCCCAATGCCACAAACTCGTGAGCACATCCTTCTTTCTAAAAACGTTGGTGTACCATACATCGTTGTATTCTTAAACAAATGCGACATGGTAGACGACGAAGAGCTTCTTGAACTAGTTGAAATGGAAGTTCGCGATCTTCTTAGCGAATACGACTTCCCTGGTGATGATGTACCAGTTGTTAAAGGTTCTGCTCTTAAAGCTCTTGAAGGAGACGCTGAGTGGGAAGCTAAAATCTTCGAACTTATGGATGCGGTTGATGAGTACATCCCAACTCCAGAACGCGACACTGAAAAACCATTCATGATGCCAGTTGAGGACGTATTCTCAATCACTGGTCGTGGTACAGTTGCTACTGGCCGTGTAGAACGCGGACAAGTTAAAGTCGGTGACGAAGTTGAAATCATCGGTCTTCAAGAAGAGAACAAGAAAACAACTGTTACAGGTGTTGAAATGTTCCGTAAGCTTCTTGATTACGCTGAAGCTGGTGACAACATTGGTGCCCTTCTTCGCGGTGTATCTCGTGAAGAAATCCAACGTGGTCAAGTACTTGCTAAACCAGGTACAATCACTCCACACAGCAAATTCAAAGCTGAAGTTTACGTTCTTTCTAAAGAAGAGGGTGGACGTCATACTCCATTCTTCTCTAACTACCGTCCTCAGTTCTACTTCCGTACAACTGACGTAACTGGTATCATCCATCTTCCAGAAGGCGTAGAAATGGTTATGCCTGGAGATAACACTGAAATGAACGTTGAACTTATTTCTACAATCGCTATCGAAGAAGGAACTCGTTTCTCTATTCGTGAAGGCGGACGTACTGTTGGTTCAGGCGTTGTTTCTACAATCACTGAGTAATAGTATGGTTTTAAACGAGACCCCTGTGGGTCTCGTTTTTTGTTTGCTTATCTTTTTCTTGTATAATAGGATCTATCATATTCGAGGGGTTAATATTTATGATTCCTGAAAAGAAATCAATCGCAATCATGAAAGAACTAAGCATTGGAAATACAAAGCAAATGCTGATGATTAATGGAGTTGACGTGAAAAATCCATTGCTGCTTTTTTTACATGGCGGGCCGGGAACGCCGCAAATCGGATATGTTAGACATTATCAAAAAGAGCTGGAACAGTATTTTACAGTAGTTCATTGGGATCAGAGAGGATCGGGGCTTTCTTATTCTAAGCGAATTTCGCATCACTCTATGACAATAAATCACTTCATTAAAGATACAATCCAAGTCACTCAATGGCTTTTAGCTCATTTTTCAAAATCAAAACTTTACCTAGCCGGTCATTCTTGGGGATCAATACTGGCGCTTCATGTGCTGCAGCAGCGTCCTGATTTATTTTACACGTATTATGGAATCAGCCAGGTTGTTAACCCGCAAGATGAAGAATCAACTGCTTATCAACATATTCGTGAAATTTCCGAATCAAAAAAAGCCAGCATATTATCTTTCCTTACACGTTTCATTGGTGCTCCGCCTTGGAAGCAGGATATCCAGCACCTTATCTATCGGTTTTGTGTTGAGCTAACCAGGGGAGGATTCACTCACCGTCATCGTCAATCTCTCGCTGTATTATTTCAAATGCTTACTGGCAATGAGTATGGAGTGCGGAACATGCACAGCTTCCTTAATGGATTGCGCTTCAGTAAAAAACATTTAACTGATGAGTTGTACCGGTTTAATGCTTTTACATCAGTTCCTTCTATTAAAGTACCGTGTGTTTTCATTTCAGGGAAACATGACTTAATTGTTCCTGCAGAAATATCGAAACAGTATTATCAAGAACTTGAGGCACCTGAAAAGCGCTGGTTTCAATTTGAGAATTCAGCTCACACCCCGCATATTGAGGAGCCATCATTATTCGCGAACACATTAAGTCGGCATGCACGACACCATTTATGATAGATCCTTGATAAATAAGAAAAACCCCTGTATAATAAAAAAAGTGTGCAAATCATGCATATTTTAAATAAGTCTTGCAACATGCGCCTATTTTCTGTATAATGGTGTATGTTGGTCTTTGACTGCGATGAAGTGAGAGGTTGCTGACACACCCGGCCGCTTTGCCATGGCAAGGTGTTCAGGTTTTTCTCACGGAGAACTGTCTAACGTGATGTAGGCGAAAAGGAGGGAAAATAATGGCAAAACAAAAAATTCGTATTCGTTTGAAAGCATATGATCATAGAATCCTTGATCAATCTGCAGAGAAGATTGTTGAAACGGCAAAACGTTCTGGTGCCAGCGTATCTGGTCCGATTCCGTTGCCAACTGAAAAATCAGTTTACACAATCCTTCGTGCGGTGCACAAATACAAAGATTCTCGTGAGCAATTTGAAATGCGTACACATAAACGTTTAATCGACATTGTGAACCCAACACCACAAACTGTTGATGCTCTTATGCGATTAGACTTACCATCTGGTGTCGATATCGAAATTAAACTTTAATTCTAAAATATAGAATGATCTTAATAGGAGGTGTGACGAATGACCAAAGGAATCTTAGGAAGAAAAATTGGTATGACGCAAGTATTCGCTGAGAATGGTGATCTTATTCCGGTAACTGTTATCGAGGCTGCTCCAAACGTTGTTCTTCAAAAGAAAACAGCTGAAAACGACGGTTACGAAGCAATCCAGCTTGGTTTTGACGACAAGCGTGAAAAGCTTTCTAACAAACCTGAAAAAGGGCACGTTGCAAAAGCGGAAACTGCTCCTAAGCGCTTCGTTAAAGAATTACGCGGAGTGGAAATGGATGCGTATGAAGTTGGTCAGGAAGTCAAGGTTGAAATTTTCTCTGCTGGAGAAATCGTAGATGTAACAGGAGTATCTAAAGGTAAAGGTTTCCAAGGTGCGATCAAGCGCCACGGACAATCTCGCGGACCTATGTCTCACGGTTCACGCTACCACCGTCGTCCTGGTTCAATGGGACCTGTAGATCCTAACCGTGTATTCAAAGGTAAATTATTACCTGGACGTATGGGCGGAGAGCAAATCACTGTTCAAAACCTTGAAATCGTAAAAGTTGATGCAGAACGCAATCTTCTTTTGATCAAAGGTAACGTACCTGGTGCGAAGAAATCTTTAATCACTGTTAAAAGTGCTGTTAAATCTAAATAATTCTCTTAGGAAAGGAGGAAATTGATTATGCCAAAAGTAGCATTATACAACCAAAACGGTTCTACTGCTGGTGACATCGAATTAAACGCTTCTGTATTTGGTATCGAACCAAATGAGAGTGTTGTATTCGACGCTATTCTTATGCAAAGAGCTTCCTTACGTCAAGGAACTCACAAAGTAAAAAATCGTTCTGAAGTACGCGGCGGAGGTCGTAAACCATGGCGTCAAAAAGGTACTGGACGTGCCCGTCAAGGTTCAATCCGTTCACCGCAATGGCGCGGAGGTGGTGTCGTATTCGGCCCAACACCACGCAGCTATTCTTATAAATTACCTAAAAAAGTTCGCCGCTTGGCAATCAAATCAGTATTGTCTTCTAAAGTGATCGACAACAACATCATCGTTCTTGAAGATCTTACTCTTGATACGGCTAAAACAAAAGAAATGGCAGCTATCCTTAAAGGATTATCTGTTGAGAAAAAAGCTTTAATCGTAACTGCGGATGCAAACGAAGCAGTAGCATTATCTGCTCGTAACATTCCTGGAGTTACTGTTGTTGAAGCTAACGGAATCAACGTTTTAGACGTTGTCAACCACGAGAAGCTTCTGATTACAAAAGCAGCGGTTGAAAAAGTAGAGGAGGTGCTTGCATAATGAAAGATCCTCGTGATGTTCTAAAGCGCCCCGTCATTACTGAACGTTCTGCCGATTTAATGACTGAAAAAAAATATACTTTTGAAGTTGATGTAAGAGCTAACAAAACAGAAGTGAAAGACGCGGTTGAAAGCATCTTTGGAGTGAAAGTTGACAAAGTCAACATCATGAACTACAAAGGCAAATCAAAACGTGTTGGACGCTACACTGGTATGACTAGCCGTCGCAGAAAAGCGATCGTAAAACTTACTGCAGACAGCAAAGAAATCGAAATTTTTGAAGCTTAATTATCTGTAAAAAGAAGGAGGGAAATTCAAAATGGCGATTAAAAAGTATAAACCGACCTCTAATGGACGTCGTGGCATGACAACTTCAGATTTTGCTGAAATCACGACTGACAAGCCGGAAAAATCCTTGCTTGCTCCCCTTCACAAAAAAGGCGGACGTAACAACCAAGGTAAATTGACTGTACGTCACCAAGGTGGCGGACATAAACGCCAATACCGTGTTATCGACTTCAAACGCGATAAAGATGGTATACCTGGACGCGTTGCTACAGTTGAATACGATCCAAACCGTTCAGCTAACATCGCTCTAATCAACTATGCAGACGGAGAAAAACGTTACATTCTTGCTCCTAAAGGAATTCAAGTAGGTACTGAAATCATGTCAGGTCCTGAAGCTGACATTAAAGTAGGTAATGCACTTCCACTTATCAACATCCCTGTTGGTACAGTTGTGCATAACATTGAATTAAAACCTGGTAAAGGCGGACAGCTTGTACGTTCAGCTGGTACATCTGCTCAGGTTCTTGGTAAAGAAGGTAAATACGTTCTTGTACGTCTTAACTCTGGTGAAGTTCGCATGATCCTTTCTGCTTGCCGTGCTTCTATCGGTCAAGTAGGTAACGAACAGCACGAACTTATCAACATTGGTAAAGCTGGACGTTCTCGCTGGAAAGGCATCCGTCCTACAGTTCGTGGTTCTGTAATGAACCCTAACGATCACCCACACGGTGGTGGTGAAGGACGTGCGCCAATCGGACGTAAATCACCAATGTCTCCATGGGGCAAACCAACTCTTGGATTCAAGACTCGTAAGAAAAAGAACAAATCCGATAAATTTATCGTACGTCGTCGTAAAAATAAATAACGGGGTTGTCTACGGTTCTTTTCGGACCGTAGTGCAATCACGAAGGGAGGTTCCAAAATGGCTCGCAGCTTAAAAAAAGGACCATTTGTCGATGGACACTTGATGACTAAAATCGAGAAATTAAATGAAACAGACAAGAAACAAGTCGTAAAAACTTGGTCTCGTCGTTCTACTATTTTCCCACAGTTTATTGGTCACACAATCGCAGTCTATGACGGACGTAAACACGTGCCTGTATTCATCTCTGAAGATATGGTAGGGCACAAGTTGGGTGAATTCGCTCCAACTCGTACGTACAAAGGTCATGCTAGTGATGACAAAAAAACAAGACGCTAAGAGAGGAGGCTTTTAAATGCAAGCTAAAGCTGTTGCAAGAACAGTCCGTATTGCTCCTCGTAAAGCACGTCTAGTAATGGACCTGATTCGAGGCAAGCAAGTAGGTGAGGCAGTATCAATCTTGAACCTTACACCAAGAGCTGCTTCTCCAATTATCGAGAAAGTATTAAAATCCGCTATTGCAAATGCTGAGCATAACTATGAAATGGACGCTAACAACCTGGTTATTTCTCAAGCATTCGTTGACGAAGGCCCTACGTTAAAAAGATTCCGCCCACGTGCTATGGGACGTGCGAGCCAAATCAACAAACGTACGAGCCACATTACAATCGTTGTATCAGAAAAGAAGGAGGGATAAGTAGTGGGTCAAAAGGTAAATCCAGTCGGTCTTCGTATCGGAGTCATTCGTGATTGGGAATCTAAGTGGTACGCTGGTAAAGATTACGCTGACTTCCTGCACGAAGATTTAAAAATTCGTGAATACATTAGCAAACGCCTTTCTGACGCTTCTGTTTCTAAAGTAGAAATTGAGCGTGCAGCAAACCGCGTTAACATTACGATCCACACAGCTAAGCCTGGTATGGTTATCGGTAAAGGCGGTTCTGAAGTCGAAGCACTTCGCAAAGCCCTTAACAGCCTTACTGGCAAGCGTGTACACATTAACATTCTTGAAATCAAAAGAGCAGATCTTGATGCACAGCTAGTTGCTGACAACATCGCTCGTCAATTAGAAAACCGTGTTTCTTTCCGCCGTGCGCAGAAACAACAAATCCAACGTACTATGCGTGCTGGAGCACAAGGTGTGAAAACAATGGTTTCTGGTCGTCTTGGCGGTGCAGATATCGCTCGTTCTGAATACTACAGTGAAGGAACTGTTCCATTGCACACATTACGTGCGGACATTGACTATGCAACATCTGAAGCTGATACTACTTACGGTAAGCTTGGTGTAAAAGTCTGGATCTATCGTGGAGAGGTTCTTCCTACTAAGAAGAAAAATGAGGAAGGAGGAAAATAATATGTTATTACCAAAACGCGTTAAATATCGCAGAGAGCATCGCGGAAAAATGCGTGGCCGTGCGAAAGGCGGTACTGAAGTACATTTCGGAGAATTCGGTATCCAAGCTCTAGAAGCTTCTTGGATTACTAACCGTCAAATCGAAGCTGCACGTATTGCGATGACTCGTTACATGAAACGTGGCGGTAAAGTTTGGATCAAAATTTTCCCTTCTAAACCTTACACTGCTAAACCACTTGAGGTACGTATGGGATCCGGTAAAGGGGCTCCAGAAGGTTGGGTAGCTGTTGTAAAACCGGGCAAAGTTTTATTTGAAATTTCTGGTGTGTCTGAAGAGGTTGCTCGTGAAGCGCTTCGCCTTGCATCTCACAAATTGCCAATTAAAACGAAGTTCGTAAAACGTGAAGAAATTGGTGGTGAATCAAATGAAAGCTAATGAAATTCGTGACCTTACCACTGCTGAAATTGAACAAAAAGTAAAGTCTCTTAAAGAAGAACTTTTCAATCTTCGCTTTCAATTAGCGACAGGACAACTTGAAAATACTGCTCGCATTCGTGAAGTGCGCAAAGCTATCGCGCGCATGAAAACTGTGATTCGTGAAAGAGAAATTGCTGCTAATAAATAATCACTGAGGGGAGGTCGTGAGCATGAGCGAACGTAACCAACGCAAAGTTTACCAAGGCCGTGTTGTTTCTGACAAAATGGATAAAACCATTACTGTTGTTGTTGAGACATACAAAAAACATACACTTTACGGTAAACGCGTAAAATACTCAAAAAAATTCAAAGCACATGATGAAAATAATCAAGCTAAAATCGGTGACATCGTTAAGATCATGGAAACTCGTCCATTGTCTGCAACTAAGCGTTTCCGTCTAGTTGAAGTTGTCGAAGAAGCTGTTATTATCTAATAAAGTTCGGAATTCTTTTTCCGAAGGGAGGTAACAAATAATGATTCAACAAGAGACTCGTTTAAAAGTAGCTGACAACTCTGGCGCACGTGAAGTACTTACTATTAAAGTTCTTGGTGGTTCTGGACGTAAAACAGCTAACATTGGTGATGTAATTGTTTGCACGGTTAAACAAGCAACACCAGGAGGCGTTGTCAAAAAAGGTGAAGTCGTAAAAGCTGTTATCGTTCGCACTAAAAGCGGAGCGCGCAGAAGTGACGGTTCATACATCAGCTTCGATGAGAATGCATGTGTTATCATCCGTGACGACAAGAGCCCACGCGGAACTCGTATCTTCGGACCAGTTGCTCGTGAATTGCGTGAAAACAACTTTATGAAAATTGTTTCTCTAGCTCCAGAAGTTATCTAATTGAAATAAATGCCTTACTCAAGGAGGTGCGATCAGGATGCATGTAAAAAAAGGCGATAAAGTTATGGTTATCTCTGGTAAAGATAAAGGCAAACAAGGAACAATCCTTGCTGCTTTCCCTAAAAAGGACCGCGTTTTAGTTGAAGGTGTTAACATGGTAAAGAAACACTCTAAACCAACTCAAGCTAACCCTCAAGGCGGTATTTCTAATCAAGAGGCGCCAATTCATGTATCAAACGTTATGCCGCTCGATCCTAAAACAGGTGAAGTGACTCGCGTAGGATACAAAGTGGAAGATGGCAAAAAAGTTCGTGTAGCAAAAAAATCTGGGCAAGTTCTAGATAAATAGTATTAAAAGGAAGGGAGGTCTATCTCATGAACCGCCTTAAAGAAAAGTACAATAAAGAAATTGCACCTGCTTTAATGACTAAGTTCAACTATGATTCAGTCATGCAAGTGCCTAAAATCGAAAAAATCGTAATCAACATGGGTGTTGGTGACGCTGTTCAAAACGCCAAAGCAATCGACAGTGCTGTTGAGGAATTAACGTTTATCGCAGGTCAAAAACCTGTCGTTACTCGTGCGAAGAAATCAATTGCTGGATTCCGTCTTCGTGAGGGAATGCCTATCGGTGCGAAAGTAACTCTTCGCGGAGAGCGCATGTATGATTTCCTTGATAAACTTATTTCTGTATCTTTACCGCGTGTACGTGACTTCCGCGGGGTTTCTAAAAAATCTTTCGACGGTCGCGGTAACTACACACTTGGTATCAAAGAACAGTTAATCTTCCCTGAAATTGACTACGATAAAGTAACAAAGGTTCGCGGAATGGACATCGTTATCGTAACAACTGCTAATACTGACGAAGAAGCTCGTGAGCTATTAACTCAAGTAGGTATGCCGTTCCAGAAATAATCAATGAAAGGGAGGCGAAATCGTGGCTAAAAAGTCTATGATTGCGAAACAACAACGTACACCAAAGTTTAAAGTACAAGAGTACACACGCTGTGAACGCTGCGGACGTCCGCATTCAGTCATTCGTAAATTTAAACTTTGCCGTATTTGTTTCCGTGAGCTTGCATATAAAGGACAAATTCCTGGCGTGAAAAAAGCCAGCTGGTAATCCCCAAGAAAGGGAAGGAGGTAATTATATAATGGTTATGACAGATCCAATTGCAGATATGCTAACTCGTATTCGCAATGCAAACATGGTACGTCATGAGAAGCTTGAAATTCCTGCTTCTAAATTGAAAAGAGAAATTGCTGAAATTTTAAAGCGTGAAGGTTTCATTCGTGACGTTGAGTTCGTAGAAGACAGCAAACAAGGTATTATCCGCGTTTTCTTGAAATACGGACAAAACAACGAGCGCGTTATCACTGGTCTTAAAAGAATCAGCAAGCCTGGTTTGCGTGTTTATGCTAAATCTAATGAAGTACCCCGCGTACTTAACGGTCTTGGAATCGCGATTATTTCTACATCACAAGGTGTTTTAACGGACAAAGAAGCCCGTGCAAAACAAGCTGGTGGAGAAGTTCTAGCATACGTTTGGTAAGAAGTTTAACATGAATGGAGGTGTTTGGTATGTCTCGTGTAGGTAAGAAGCTACTTGAGATTCCTTCTGATGTTACAGTAACGTTAAATGATAACAACACTGTAGCTGTGAAAGGACCAAAAGGAGAATTAACTCGTACGTTTCACCCTGATATGGAGATTAAAGTAGAGGACAATGTGCTTACAGTCGCTCGTCCTTCTGATCAAAAAGAGCACCGTGCCCTGCATGGTACGACTCGCAGTCTGCTTGGCAACATGGTTGAAGGTGTATCTAAAGGATTTGAAAGAGGTTTGGAATTAGTCGGTGTCGGTTACCGTGCTTCTAAATCCGGAAATAAACTTGTTTTAAACGTTGGATACTCTCATCCTGTTGAGATCGTTCCTGAAGAAGGCATCGAAATCGAAGTTCCTTCTCAAACAAAAGTAGTTGTAAAAGGTACAGACAAAGAACGCGTAGGAGCTATTGCTGCTAACATCCGCGCTGTACGTTCTCCAGAGCCTTACAAAGGTAAAGGAATCCGCTACGAAGGTGAAGTTGTTCGCCGTAAAGAAGGTAAATCTGCTAAGTAAGATCGCTTAAAGTGAAGAAAGGAGTGACCTAGATGATTACGAAAACTAGCAAAAATGCTGCTCGTCTTAAAAGACACGCTCGTGTTCGCGCTAAACTTTCCGGTACTGCTGAAAGACCGCGCCTGAACGTTTTCCGTTCTAACAAGCACATTTACGCTCAAATCATCGATGATGTAAATGGTGTAACACTTGCTAGTGCATCTACTCTCGATAAAGACTTGAACGTTGAAAGCACTGGAGATACTTCTGCTGCTACTAAAGTTGGAGAATTAGTTGCAAAACGCGCTGCTGAAAAAGGCATTTCTGACGTAGTATTTGACCGTGGCGGATACTTATACCATGGACGTGTAAAAGCTTTGGCTGATGCCGCTCGTGAAGCTGGACTTAAATTTTAATAAAAGAAGGAGGGACACATGATTATGCGTCGTATTGACCCAAGCAAATTAGAGTTAGAAGAACGCTTAGTTACGGTTAACCGCGTAGCGAAAGTTGTTAAAGGTGGTCGTCGTTTCCGCTTCGCAGCTCTAGTCGTTGTCGGTGACAAAAACGGACACGTAGGATTCGGTACTGGTAAAGCACAAGAAGTACCAGAAGCGATTCGCAAAGCTGTTGAAGATGCGAAAAAGAATTTGATTGAAGTACCAATGGTTGGAACTACAATTCCACACGAAATCATCGGACGTTTCGGTGCAGGTAACATCTTGTTAAAACCTGCTTCTGAAGGTACTGGAGTTATCGCTGGAGGCCCTGTACGTGCGGTACTTGAGCTAGCTGGTGTAGCTGATATCCTTTCTAAGTCTTTAGGTTCTAACACACCGATCAACATGATTCGTGCAACACTTCAAGGTTTAAGTGAACTTAAACGTGCTGAAGACGTTGCGAAGCTTCGTGGAAAATCTGTAGAAGAACTGTTAGGATAAGGAGGGAACATTAATGGCTAAATTAGAAATTACCCTCAAACGAAGTGTAATCGGTCGCCCGGAAGACCAACGCGTTACTGTAAGAACACTTGGTTTAAAGAAAACAAACCAAACTGTTGTTCATGAAGACAACGCTGCGATCCGTGGTATGATTAATAAAGTATCTCATTTAGTTTCTGTTAAAGAACAATAAAAATATTTGATCGGATAAGGAGGTGTCCTAATGAAACTTCATGAATTAAAACCTTCAGAAGGTTCACGCAAAACGCGTAATCGCGTAGGTCGTGGTATTGGTTCTGGCAACGGTAAAACAGCTGGTAAAGGTCACAAAGGTCAAAACGCTCGTTCTGGCGGCGGTGTACGCCCTGGATTCGAGGGGGGACAAATGCCTTTATTCCAACGTCTTCCTAAACGTGGTTTCACTAACATCAACCGCAAGGAATACGCTGTAGTCAACCTAGACAAATTGAACGGTTTTGCAGAAGGAACGGAAGTCACTCCTGAACTTCTTCTAGAGACTGGTGTTATTAGCAAACTTAATGCAGGAGTAAAGATTCTTGGCAACGGTAAATTAGAGAAAAAATTAACTGTAAAAGCCAATAAATTCTCTGCTTCTGCGAAAGAAGCTGTTGAAGCTGCTGGCGGTACAGCTGAGGTGATCTAACTTGTTTAAAACAATCTCCAACTTTATGCGTGTGAGTGATATCAGGAATAAAATCATATTCACTTTACTCATGCTTATCGTCTTTCGCATAGGTGCGTTTATTCCTGTGCCTTACGTTAACGCTGAAGCGTTACAGGCACAGTCTCAAATGGGTGTTTTTGATCTCCTTAATACATTTGGCGGCGGTGCGCTTTACCAATTTTCCATTTTCGCAATGGGAATTACTCCTTATATCACGGCTTCGATCATCATTCAGCTGCTTCAGATGGATGTGGTACCGAAGTTTACCGAGTGGTCTAAGCAAGGTGAAGTTGGCCGCCGTAAATTAGCTCAGTTCACAAGGTACTTTACGATTGTGCTTGGTTTCATCCAAGCGTTAGGTATGTCATATGGATTCAACAATCTGGCAAACGGTATGCTGATCGAAAAATCCGGTGTATCGACATATCTTATCATTGCTTTAGTGCTCACTGGCGGAACTGCCTTTTTAATGTGGCTTGGGGAACAAATTACTTCTCATGGAGTAGGCAACGGAATATCGATCATTATCTTCGCGGGGATTGTGTCTAGTATTCCAAAAACAATTGGGCAAATATATGAGACTCAATTTGTCGGCAGCAACGATCAGTTGTTTATTCATATTGTGAAAGTCGCACTTCTTGTGATTGCGATTTTAGCAGTTATTGTTGGAGTTATTTTCATTCAGCAAGCCGTACGGAAAATTGCGATTCAATATGCTAAAGGCACAGGTCGTTCACCTGCTGGCGGAGGTCAGTCTACACACCTTCCATTGAAAGTGAATCCTGCAGGGGTTATTCCGGTAATCTTTGCGGTTGCGTTTTTGATAACGCCGCGGACGATCGCGTCATTCTTTGGAACAAACGATGTGACAAAGTGGATTCAAAACAACTTTGATAATACGCATCCGGTGGGTATGGCGATATATGTTGCGTTGATTATTGCCTTTACGTACTTTTATGCTTTTGTACAGGTAAACCCTGAACAAATGGCTGATAACCTTAAAAAACAGGGTGGCTATATCCCGGGGGTTCGTCCAGGGAAAATGACTCAAGATAGAATTACGAGCATTTTGTATCGACTTACGTTTGTGGGTTCTATATTCTTAGCCGTGATTTCCATTCTTCCTATCTTTTTCATTCAATTCGCTGGATTGCCTCAAAGTGCACAAATTGGCGGAACATCTTTGTTAATTGTTGTCGGGGTAGCCTTGGAGACAATGAAACAACTAGAAAGCCAGTTGGTGAAACGAAACTACCGTGGATTTATGAAAAACTAGAGGAAATGGATTTATCCATTCCCTCTTAATAAAGAGAGGACGGGGGAAATCCGAATGAACTTAGTCTTAATGGGGCTTCCTGGTGCCGGTAAAGGCACACAGGGCGAACGAATTGTTGAGGATTATGGGATTCCTCATATCTCAACAGGAGATATGTTCCGTGCTGCTATGAAAGAAGAAACACCACTCGGACTCGAAGCAAAATCTTATATTGATAAGGGAGAGCTCGTACCTGACGAAGTCACAATCGGAATTGTAAAAGAGAGACTTGGCAAAGATGATTGTGAAAGAGGTTTTCTTCTGGACGGATTTCCGCGAACAGTCGCTCAAGCCGAAGCTCTTGAAGAAATTCTTGAGGAATACGGCAAGCCGATTGATTATGTCATTAACATTGAAGTCGACAAAGATGTTCTGATGGAACGTCTGACTGGACGCAGAATTTGCAGTGTTTGCGGCACAACCTATCATTTAGTCTTTAATCCGCCGAAAACGCCGGGTATTTGTGATAAAGACGGAGGCGAACTCTATCAACGGGCAGATGATAATGAGGAAACAGTCTCTAAACGGCTTGAGGTAAACATGAAGCAAACTCAGCCTTTACTCGATTTCTATTCAGAGAAAGGTTATCTTGCAAACGTGAATGGCCAGCAGGACATTCAAGACGTTTATGCAGATGTGAAGGATCTTCTTGGAGGATTAAAAAAATGATTATCTGTAAAACCCCACGTGAACTTGGTATCATGCGGGAAGCAGGGCGAATCGTGGCTTTAACTCATGAAGAGTTAAAAAAGCACATTAAACCAGGAATCTCGACAAAAGAATTGGATCAAATTGCCGAACGTTTTATTAAGAAGCAGGGTGCAATCCCATCTTTTAAGGGGTATAATGGGTTTCGCGGGAGCATTTGCGTATCAGTTAATGAAGAACTCGTTCACGGCATACCTGGCAGCAGGGTGCTGAAGGACGGTGACATCATCAGTATTGATATCGGTGCTAAATTAAATGGTTATCATGGTGACTCTGCATGGACATATCCGGTAGGAAACATCAGCGATGATGACAAAAAACTTCTGGAAGTGACAGAGGAGTCTTTATATAAAGGCTTGCAGGAAGCAAAACCAGGTGAACGTTTGTCGAATATTTCCCACGCAATACAAACGTATGTCGAAAATGAGCAGTTTTCAGTTGTTAGGGAGTATGTCGGACATGGTGTTGGTCAAGACTTGCATGAGGACCCGCAAATTCCTCATTACGGTCCGCCCAACAAAGGACCACGGCTTAAACCTGGCATGGTTCTCGCTATTGAACCTATGGTGAACGCTGGCAGCCGCTACGTGAAAACATTGGCTGATAACTGGACGGTTGTAACGGTAGATGGGAAAAAGTGTGCTCATTTTGAACATACGATTGCGATTACGGAAACGGGTTTTGATATACTGACGAGAGTCTAGATGATGAAAATAATTCCGAAGACAGATGTTTTTCAAGCTTGATAGGGCAGAAAGCTTGGGTGAACATTGGCAAGACCGAATTCATCTTGCTTCTTGTCGTTGGAATTTTAACCATCATCAATGTACTAACAGCAGACGGAGAAAAGCGTACATTTCATTCTCCTAAGAAAAAGAATATCAATCATTTAACCCTTTATGATTGCGTATCTCCGGAAGTTCAGAACAGTATAAACGAAACAGGGCGTGTGACAAACTTCTTTTGAAATTTGTCAGAAAGCAAGTTACTGATTTGAAGAAGGGAGAACACTTGAATGGCGAAAGACGATGTAATTGAAGTGGAAGGTACTATAGTCGAAACACTGCCAAACGCGATGTTCAAAGTTGAACTTGAAAATGGCCACACTGTTTTGGCTCATGTATCTGGTAAAATCCGCATGCACTTCATTCGCATTTTACCTGGAGACAAAGTTACGGTAGAATTATCTCCATATGACTTAACTCGTGGCAGGATTACGTACCGTTACAAATAAAGCACTCCGGAAACTGAAGGAGGTTGGAAACACATGAAAGTGAGACCATCAGTTAAACCAATCTGCGAAAAATGTAAAGTTATTCGCAGAAAAGGAAAAGTAATGGTGATCTGTGAAAATCCAAAGCATAAACAAAAACAAGGATAATTTATAAGGAGGTGCCCAGAGAATGGCTCGTATTGCTGGTGTAGATATCCCACGTGACAAACGTGTTGTTATTTCTTTAACATACATCTTCGGAATTGGCCGCACAACGGCTCAGCAAGTTTTAAAAGAAGCTGGAGTTTCAGAAGATACTCGTGTGCGCGATCTTACTGAAGAAGAACTTGGTAAAATCCGTGATATTATTGACAAACTGAAAGTAGAAGGTGACCTTCGCCGTGAAGTTTCTCTTAATATCAAACGTCTGATCGAAATCGGAAGCTACCGCGGAATCCGTCATCGCAGAGGATTACCTGTTCGCGGACAAAACTCTAAAAACAACGCGCGTACTCGTAAAGGTCCGCGTCGTACTGTAGCTAACAAGAAAAAATAAGTAAGGGAGGTTCTTAAACAATGGCTGCTGCTCGTAAATCTAACACGCGTAAACGTCGCGTGAAAAAGAATATTGAGTCTGGAATTGCTCATATTCGTTCAACTTTCAATAACACGATCGTTACGATCACTGACACTCATGGTAATGCTATTTCTTGGTCTAGTGCCGGAGCTTTAGGATTCAGAGGTTCTCGTAAATCTACTCCTTTTGCTGCGCAAATGGCTGCAGAAACAGCTGCTAAAGGTTCAATCGAACATGGTCTTAAAACTCTAGAGGTTACTGTTAAAGGACCTGGTTCAGGCCGTGAAGCTGCAATCCGTGCACTTCAAGCTGCTGGACTAGAAGTCACTGCTATCAGAGACGTAACTCCTGTTCCTCATAACGGATGCCGTCCACCAAAACGTCGCCGCGTGTAATTTGTTTGTATAGATTTTGTGTCCCTGTCAATAATGGGTTATGATACAGTTATTTATGAAACGAATGCACCGACTCGTTGCCTGAGCACATACGGGACTAAACAATGGGGAATTTCGGATGGAATCTCATATGATTCTATTCGAGGTTTCGACGTTTTGAAGGAGGGTTTTAAGTAATGATCGAGATTGAAAAACCAAAAATCGAAACGGTTGAAATCAGCGACGATGCCAAATTTGGTAAGTTTGTCGTAGAGCCACTTGAGCGTGGATATGGTACAACTCTGGGTAACTCCTTACGTCGTATCCTCTTATCCTCACTCCCTGGTGCCGCTGTAACATCAATCCAGATAGATGGTGTACTGCACGAATTCTCGACAATTGAAGGCGTTGTGGAAGATGTTACAACGATTATCTTACACATTAAAAAGCTTGCATTGAAAATCTACTCTGATGAAGAGAAGACGCTAGAAATTGATGTACAGGGTGAAGGAACTGTAACGGCAGCTGATATTACACACGATAGTGATGTAGAGATCTTAAATCCTGATCTTCATATCGCGACTCTTGGTGAGAATGCGAGTTTCCGAGTTCGCCTTACTGCTCAAAGAGGACGTGGGTATACGCCTGCTGACGCAAACAAGAGAGACGATCAGCCAATCGGCGTGATTCCGATCGATTCTATCTATACGCCAGTTTCTCGTGTATCTTATCAGGTAGAGAACACTCGTGTAGGCCAAGTTGCAAACTATGATAAACTTACACTTGATGTTTGGACTGATGGAAGCACTGGACCGAAAGAAGCAATTGCGCTTGGTTCAAAGATTTTAACTGAACACCTTAATATATTCGTTGGTTTAACTGACGAAGCTCAACATGCTGAAATCATGGTTGAAAAAGAAGAAGATCAAAAAGAGAAAGTTCTTGAAATGACAATTGAAGAATTGGATCTTTCTGTTCGTTCTTACAACTGCTTAAAGCGTGCGGGTATTAACACGGTTCAAGAGCTTGCGAACAAGACGGAAGAAGATATGATGAAAGTTCGAAATCTAGGACGCAAATCACTTGAAGAAGTGAAAGCGAAACTAGAAGAACTTGGACTCGGACTTCGCAAAGACGATTGACTAGTTTCCCTTGTGAACTAGGATTTTCGTGTGTTTATTATTCAGAAACAGCATTCCAATAAAGGAGGGGACATCACATGTCATACAGAAAACTAGGACGTACGAGTGCACAGCGTAAAGCTATGCTTCGTGATCTTACAACTGATTTGATCATCAACGAAAGAATCGAAACAACTGAAACACGTGCGAAAGAACTTCGCTCTGTAGTTGAAAAAATGATCACGCTTGGCAAACGCGGTGATCTTCACGCTCGCCGTCAAGCTGCTGCATACATCCGCAACGAGGTTGCAAACGAAGAAAATAATCAAGATGCACTTCAAAAATTATTCTCTGACATTGCAACTCGTTACGAGGAGCGCCAAGGTGGATACACACGTATTATGAAGCTTGGTCCTCGCCGTGGTGACGGAGCACCAATGGCAATTATCGAATTGGTTTAATCACATATTTTTGTGTATCTAAAGAAGGGCGGGACAGTTTCTAACTGGATCTATGCCCTTTTTTTAGATACTGCAACTTTTAATAGAGAGAAAAGCAGAGCATTAGCTGAGAGGAGGCCGGTTTTCCATGAATCAAAATCAGTTGATATCGGTAGAGGATATCGTATTTCGATATCGGAAGGACGCAGAAAGACGAGCACTAGACGGCGTCTCCCTGCAGGTGTATGAGGGTGAATGGCTTGCAATCGTAGGTCATAACGGTTCAGGGAAATCAACACTGGCCCGGGCATTGAATGGTTTAATTCTTCCTGAATCAGGCGACATTGAGGTTGCCGGGATTCAATTGACAGAGGAATCTGTTTGGGAAGTGCGTAAGAAGATAGGTATGGTCTTTCAAAATCCGGATAACCAATTTGTCGGAACGACTGTTCGCGATGATGTGGCTTTTGGTTTAGAAAACAATGGTGTACCGCGGGAAGAAATGATTGAGAGAGTAGACTGGGCAGTAAAACAGGTGAATATGCAAGATTTTCTCGATCAAGAGCCGCACCATCTCTCCGGAGGCCAAAAGCAGAGAGTTGCGATTGCGGGGGTTATTGCCGCACGTCCTGATATTATTATCTTAGATGAAGCAACATCCATGCTTGATCCGATCGGGCGAGAAGAAGTGCTTGAAACGGTAAGACATTTAAAAGAGCAGGGCATGGCGACTGTCATATCCATTACACATGACCTGAATGAGGCAGCAAAAGCAGACAGGATCATTGTCATGAATGGCGGTAAAAAATATGCTGAAGGGCCGCCTGAAGAGATTTTTAAATTGAATAAAGAACTTGTTCGAATTGGGCTTGATTTACCCTTCTCATTCCAGCTTAGCCAGCTTTTAAGAGAAAATGGACTGGCTTTGGAAGAAAACCATTTGACTCAGGAAGGGCTGGTGAAAGAGCTGTGGACATTACAATCAAAGATGTAGAGCATCGCTATCAGATGAAGACCCCGTTTGAGCGCCTAGCACTGTATGATATCAATGCATCGATTAAAGAAGGAAGCTACGTAGCCGTTATCGGGCATACAGGCTCTGGCAAGTCCACTCTTCTACAGCACCTAAATGGTCTCCTGAAGCCGACGAAGGGACAGATATCACTAGGCAGCACTGTCATTCAGGCAGGGAAAAAGAATAAAGATCTGAAAAAACTTCGTAAAAAAGTCGGAATCGTTTTCCAATTTCCTGAGCATCAATTATTCGAAGAAACAGTTCTTAAAGATATTTCATTCGGACCGATGAACTTTGGTGTTAAAAAAGAAGATGCTGAACAAAAAGCGAGAGAGATGCTGCAGCTTGTAGGTTTATCAGAAGAGCTTTTGGACAGGTCACCCTTTGAATTAAGCGGGGGACAAATGCGCAGAGTTGCAATTGCCGGCGTACTTGCAATGGACCCTGAAGTGCTTGTTCTGGATGAACCGACTGCAGGATTGGACCCAAGAGGGCGAAAAGAGATTATGGACATGTTTTATGAGCTTCATCAACGTGGGAACTTGACGACGATCCTTGTGACACACAGCATGGAGGATGCAGCTGCATACGCTGATGAAATGATTGTTATGCATAAAGGAACGATACAAGCATCAGGCAGTCCGCGTGATCTGTTTTTAAAGGGTGAAGAGATGGCCGGCTGGGGGCTGGATCTTCCTGAAACAATAAAATTCCAAAGACACCTTGAAGCTGCACTGGGTGTGAGATTTAATGAGCCTATGCTCACAATCGAAGATGCCGCTGCCGAAATCCGTGCTCTTTTTCAGGGAGAGAAGACTTTATGATGGACAGCATGATTATCGGCAAGTATGTACCGGGGACTTCACTTGTGCACCGGCTTGACCCCAGAACAAAACTGATCACGATCTTTTTATTTGTCTGCATTGTATTCTTAGCCAATAATGTTCAGACATATGCGTTGCTTGGTTTATTTACAATTGGCGTCGTTTCTTTAACAAGAGTTCCTTTCTCTTTTTTAATGAAAGGGCTGAAGCCAATCATCTGGATTGTCCTTTTTACGTTCCTTCTTCACATTCTTATGACACATGAAGGACCGATTATCTTTCAAATAGGTTTTTTCAAAGTCTATGAGGGCGGTCTGGTTCAGGGGATATTCATTTCTCTTAGATTCGTCTATTTGATTTTAATCACAACCTTATTAACGCTTACGACTACACCGATTGAGATTACCGATGGAATGGAGCAGCTGCTGAACCCATTGAAAAAATTAAAGCTTCCTGTTCATGAGCTGGCTCTTATGATGTCAATTTCTTTACGGTTTATTCCGACACTGATGGAGGAGACAGATAAGATCATGAAGGCTCAGATGGCGCGAGGCGTTGATTTTACAAGCGGGCCTGTCAAAGAAAGAGTGAAGGCTATTGTCCCGCTTCTTGTCCCGCTCTTCGTCAGCGCATTTAAACGCGCCGAAGAGCTTGCGGTGGCAATGGAAGCAAGAGGCTATCAAGGCGGAGAAGGACGTACGAAATATAGAAAGCTTGTATGGACAGGAAAAGACACTTCTGTCATTGTCAGCTTAATTGTATTAGCTGCTTTGTTATTTTTCTTAAGGGCTTAGAGGTGCTGTATGAGACTGAAATGCACGATTTCTTATGACGGACATTTGTTTAACGGTTATCAGGTTCAGCCGGGCAAAAGAACGGTTCAGGATGAACTGGAGAAGGCTTTGGCTGTCCTGCATAAGTCAAAAGACAGAATTCCGGTCGTTTCGTCTGGAAGAACAGACAGCGGGGTTCACGCAGCCGGACAGGTGATTCATTTTGACACTCCGCTGTCTATCCCGGCTGAGAGATGGCCATATGCCTTAAATGCACTGCTTCCGGACGATATCGCAGTCAAACAGGCAGAAATTGCGGATGATGGGTTCCATGCACGATTTAGCGCAGTCAAAAAAGAATATCGCTACTTTGTATACACGGAGAAACACCCGGACGTATTTAAACGGCATTACGCTTACCATTTTTCATATCGCCTTAATGTGCAGGACATGAGAGAAGCGGCAAAGCATCTTATAGGGACACATGATTTTACGAGCTTTTGCGCGGCTAAAACAGAAGTGCAGGACAAGGTAAGAACGATATACGAACTTGATTGGACTGAGACGGCTGACGGCCTGCAAATGCGGATCACAGGCAGCGGTTTCTTATATAATATGGTCAGAATTATTGCGGGTACTTTGCTTGATGCAGGTATTGGAAAAATTTCTCCCGATGAGGTGAAATCCATGCTGGAAGCGAAGGATCGCGAAGCGGCAGGGCGCACAGCGCCGGGGCACGGGCTATATTTATGGAACGTTTACTATGACAACTAAACCAGGTGTATAATATTTTCTTGACAGAGTCTGCATAAAGTTATAAGATATCATATGGTATGTATTTCAACCCCACGATAAGCCCCGGAACTTATTGTGTTGTGAAATAGAACGTAATCGAAGTTTATTGAAAATGACAGATCATTTAGGAGGGAAATTCAATGCGTACAACACCTATGGCTAACGCAAGTACTATTGAACGCAAGTGGTTAGTTGTTGATGCTGCTGGCAAGACTTTAGGTCGTCTTTCTTCAGAAGTTGCAGCTATCCTTCGCGGAAAACACAAACCAACTTACACACCACACGTTGATACTGGAGATCATGTGATCATCATCAACGCTGAAAAAATCGAGTTAACTGGTAAAAAGTTAACTGACAAAATCTACTACCGTCACACTCAACATCCAGGCGGATTAAAATCAAGAACTGCTCTTGAAATGCGTACAAACTACCCTGAGAAAATGCTTGAGCTTGCTATCAAAGGCATGCTTCCAAAAGGTTCTCTAGGTCGTCAAATGTTCAAAAAATTGAACGTATACCGTGGTTCTGAGCATCCACACGAAGCACAAAAACCTGAAGTTTACGAACTTCGCGGTTAATTAAAAAGGAGGTTACCAATTTGGCACAGGTTCAATATTACGGTACTGGCCGTCGTAAAAGCTCTGTAGCGCGTGTGCGTTTAGTTCCAGGAGAAGGCCGTATCGTCGTTAATAATCGTGAAATCAGCGAACATATCCCATCTGCAGCTTTAATCGAAGATATCAAACAACCATTAACTTTGACTGAAACAGCTGGCACTTATGATGTTTTAGTAAACGTACATGGAGGCGGCCTATCTGGTCAAGCTGGAGCAATCCGTCACGGTATCGCTCGTGCTTTGCTTGAAGCAGATCCAGAATACCGTACAACTCTTAAACGTGCAGGTCTTCTGACTCGTGACGCTCGTATGAAAGAACGTAAAAAATACGGTCTTAAAGGCGCTCGTCGTGCACCTCAGTTCTCAAAACGTTAATTTTACGTTTTCAAAAAGCTCTCGACCTTGGGTTGGGAGCTTTTTTCTTTCAATAAAACGTGGCAGTCCCGCATAAAAATAACAACTGAATGGACGCTTGACGGGGTTAAGCAAATTGTTTGTTTATAAACGGTCTCTTTGTAATAATCATGGTAGATTTCATTCTTATTCAATTGGAAGTTCGGTCAATGTTTATTATCGTTATGTGATCAGCCCAGCTCCATCTAACCACTGTATCTCATCCGTTAAAGTTCACTGCTGATTCTTAACCCGGAGAAACAATAGCTCTCATTGCTAATGGCTTTATGTAACGAAGTAAAAGTAAATCTGATGATATAAATCACATATCTCCTTTGTGATTTTTTTGCGTTTTTATGAACTTTTTTCTAAATATGCAAAGGGAAAGCGATATCAATCTAGAAATATTTGTTATACTCTATACATTAAAGTAAGGAGAAGATTCATGAATGCGTTAGTAGCTCATAATAGCAAAGCCTGGGATAAAAAAGTAGAAACAGGCAATGAATGGACTGTTGCTGTTGAACAGCAGGTTATCGAACAAGCAAAAAAAGGCAATTGGGATATAAGGGTAACACCAATGAAAGATGTACCGAAGGATTGGTTTCCGCCTATCAAAGGTCTGAAAGTACTCTGTTTAGCATCAGGCGGCGGCCAGCAGGGTCCAGTTTTGGCAGCCGCAGGCGCGGATGTCACTGTATTAGATAACTCAGAAAAACAGCTGAATCAGGATAGAATGATTGCTGAGCGAGATGGTCTGACGATACACACTGTCAAAGGAAGCATGGACGATTTAAGTGTATTTAATGATGAATCATTTGATGTCATTGTACATCCTGTTGCCAATGTTTTTGTTGAGAATGTCCTCCCGGTATGGAAGGAAGCGTACCGTGTGTTGAAAAGGAACGGCATTCTAATCTCGGGTTTTGTCAATCCTGTTGTATTTCTGTTTGATACAGAATTAGAACAGCAAGGTGTTTTAAAAGTAAAACACTCTATTCCATACGCTGACCCAGAAGATCTTCCGAAACATAAAGTGAAAAAACTGATCGAAAATAATGAGGCTCTGGAATTCGGCCATTCCTTAGAAGACCAAATCAAAGGCCAAATTGATGCCGGTTTTATCGTTACTGGTTTTTATGAAGATAAAGGCGGTTTTGTATTAGACCAATATATCCATACATATTCTGCAACAAGAAGCGTGAAAGTATGAAAAGCAGCGACCTGTTAGAGGGGCTGCTTTTTTCATAACCAATTACAGAACATTTGTTCCTCACCCTGCAGAAAGCTGATTTTTTATCAATGTTACACCTTCATTTGGGCGAATTTCCAACCGAATTCGGGCATTGTTTCATCATCCAAACCTCAAAATAATCGGTAAAAGGAGAGTGAATTTATATGGCAGAAGTACTGTCTTTTATGGATGTGAAACGCCAAAAGGATTTTGAATTAGAAAAGAACTTGCTCAAAGAACTCTCTCTGAGACAAATTATCCAGTCTGTTAAGGATTGTTTGGAACCATTATTTCCATTTTTACATGATGAACGAGATATTATTACCGAAGGCTGTATTGATTTTGCGATTGAAGCTTATTTGTTAGGCGGGCGTTTTGGGATATTCGGCTATTACGGAGAATCAATGCAGAGTATCAGTGCCCGCTCTGCAAGAGAAGAAGAAGAGCTGCGTATGGAGTTTTTTGATTATCTCTATAATTGGATACACGAGCAATACGCAACATTTGATAAAAACACTGTTTATGAAGCGGCACGCAAGTTCATTAAAGATTGGTGGACAGCAGGGTTTGTTCAAAGAGAAAAACAGTGTAAGCTTCGCATGCGGTAATCATATTTCCCGACCCTGTCCCATAGTTATGTAATAACGGACAAGCGGGAGGGGAAGGGATGAGGAAAAAGCTTAAATGGCTCAGTTTTTTGCTAGGCTTCATCATATTACTATTTCTGTTCAAGTATCAGTTCAGCAATAACGACTCTTGGAAGCCGTGGAGCCTGCCCTTGAGCGGTAAAATCATTTATCTAGATCCAGGTCATGGCGGGCCTGACGGCGGAGCAGTCGGCGGAAAGCTGTTAGAGAAGGATGTTACCCTGGAAGTGGCCTTTAGAGTCAGGGATTATCTTCAAGAACAAGGAGCGCTTGTTATCATGACCAGAGAAAGTGATACTGATCTCGCTCCAGAAGGAACAAAAGGCTATAGCCGACGAAAAGCTGAGGATCTAAGACAACGAGTCAAATTAATAAACCATTCAGAGGCGGAGCTCTATATCAGCATTCATCTTAATGCGATTCCGTCACAAAAATGGAGCGGAGCCCAAAGCTTTTATTACGGGAAATATGCGGAAAATGAGAAAGTCGCAAAATACATTCAGGATGAGCTGAGAAGAAATCTGGAAAACACAACCCGGAAAGCAAAGCGGATTCATGGTATCTACTTAATGCAAAACGTCACCAAACCGGGGGCGCTTATAGAAGTCGGATTTTTATCCAATCCAAGTGAAGCAACGTTGCTCGGTAAACCGAAATATCAAGACAAGGTGGCATCTTCCATATATAAAGGCATTTTGCGATATTTCACAGAAAAAGGAGACCCTCCGGAGTAATGGAGGGTTTTCTTGTGGTTCTAAGCATAAGACACCCGCCATTTATGTATGATATAATAATAATTGTAAACGAATACACAAAAGGGTGAGGTTCGATGATAAGAGAAGATGAAGTAAGAAAACTAGTCGGAGAAATGCGCGAACCTTTTCTTCAAAGACCTCTGGGAGAATTGGATGCCGTTAAGGAAATTAAAATAAAGCCTGAAAAACGGCATATCAGTGTAAAAGTCGCTCTTGCAAAAACAGGAACTGCAGAACAAATGCAGATTCAGCAAGAGATCGTAAACGTATTAAAAGGGGCAGGAGCTGAGACAGTCGGCCTTCGATTTGAAGAGCTGCCTGAAGAAACGGTTGCTAAATTCCGGGCGCCGTCAGCTGAGAAAAAAACATTATTAAATATGGATAACCCGCCAGTCTTTCTTGCTGTAGCAAGTGGAAAAGGCGGCGTAGGCAAGTCAACTGTGTCAGTAAACCTAGCTATTTCTCTGGCTCGTCTAGGGAAAAAGGTTGGTTTAATTGATGCGGATATTTATGGGTTCAGTGTGCCGGACATGATGGGTATCACTGTGCGTCCAACAATTGAAGGAGAGAAACTTCTTCCTGTTGAACGCTTTGGAGTAAAGGTCATGTCAATGGGCTTTTTCGTAGAAGAAAATGCCCCGGTCGTATGGAGAGGGCCGATGCTCGGCAAAATGCTGAATAATTTTTTCCATGAAGTAGAGTGGGGAGAAGTAGACTATATCGTTCTTGATCTTCCGCCTGGTACAGGGGACGTTGCTCTCGATGTACATACAATGCTTCCGAGCTGCAAAGAAATTATCGTATCTACGCCACATCCGACAGCTGCTTTTGTCGCGGCCAGAGCGGGCTCTATGGCGATTAAAACCGATCATGAGGTCGTGGGTGTCATAGAGAACATGGCTTATTATGAAAGTGCAAAGACAGGGGAAAGAGAATATGTGTTTGGAAAAGGCGGAGGAGATAAACTGGCTGAGGAACTAAACGTGCCTTTGCTCGGCAGAATCCCATTGAAACAGCCCGATTGGGATAAGGACCAATTTGCTCCGTCTGTTTATGACGAAAATCATCCAATCGGAGAAATATATCAGGACATCGCAAAAAAAATAGATGCAAAAATGTCAGTGCAGGTATAAAAGGTGAACCGGGATTCCAGATCCCGGCTTTCCCTTTATTCACTTTCTTTTGCTGTGTCTTTTGCTGCTTTTTTCAGCTCATCTTCGAACTGCTTTTTGTAAAGCGGACTAGAAAGTGTTTCGTTAATAACCTCTTCTAAATAACTGCGGAATTCTTGGCTTTTTGCCAGCTGGCTGTACTTTTTATCCATGCCGGGATCCTGCATAACGCTCATCAGCATCTTCTGGTAATCTGGATCCTTCATCAGCTTTTTAATCACTTTTTCATGCTCTGTCTGAAGAGTTTTGGCAAAGCCCTCAGCAAAATCAGTGTCTTCAAAGATGTTTTTCCAAAATTCTTCACCTTTTTTAGATGTGAGTGTTTTTTCTATTGTTCCTTTAATTGCATCTTGGTCAATCACCAGCGCTTCATTCATGGCATCATCATTTAATAATTCCTTAATAGCTTTCTTTCCATCATCAGTTTTTAATATATCAACAACCATTTTTTTGGTCTGATCATAGTCCATATCCGCTGCTTGGTCTTTTGGAGCGCAAGCTGTTACAGATAATAACAAAAAACAGCTCATCAATAGCGTTTTGGCTTTTGACATGCTTAAGCTCCTTTCACATACTTGTCTTACCTTTAATATGATTCATCTGTTTGGAATTATACATAACAAAATATCGCTGTTCGCGATTTTTGAGGGGATGAATAAAGAAATGAAAAGCCGTGGTTTAGTTCGTTTTTTCTTTTCTATTTTAGCTGTCGGGGCGCTTATCACGAGTATTGTGGGTTTTGCTTTAAAGTGGGGAGAATATAGAGGGCTGTTTCTAACATTTGAAGCGGGACAGATTTTCTCTGTTTTATTTTGGTTTATCGGTGTAGGCATGATTTTCAGTGTGATCAGCCAAATGGGTTTTTTCGTGTTTTTAACAGTTCATCGGTTTGCGCTTGAGATATTAAGGTCCTCCTCTTTGTGGAATTTGCTGCAGTTGTTTTTCATCCTGTTTGTTGCTTTTGATTTAATGTACGTGCGTTTTTTATTTTTTGGAGAGAGCGGAGAATCGCTGGCTGGCTATGCGTGGTTACCGGTGTTTTTATTGATCTTTGGAGTGATTACAGCTTATATAAAGCAAAAGCAGTCCTCTAAGAAAACATTTGTGTCATCGTTATTTTTGATGGTTGTGATTACCGCATTAGAATGGTTCCCTGCATTAAGAGTAAATGATGAGGACTGGCTTTATTTAATGCTTTTTCCGTTAATGGCATGTAATGCCTTCCAATTGCTGATGCTGCCGAAGTTTGCAGCAAAGTAATTACTTTACCTCTGCGGATTTGGCATCAGAATTTGCGATGAGATCACCCACGGTTACATTTTTTAATCCTTTTTCTTTCAGCTGATGGATGATATCAGGCAATGCTTCTTCTGTTTGTTTTGCAGAATCGGAGGCATGTAAAAGAATAATGTCTCCACCGGAAACTTGCTTGGTCACATTGTCGATGATTTTTTCAACTCCGGGATTTGTCCAGTCTTGAGAGTTCACACTGTAATGAACGACTGTATAATTGTATTGCTTTGCGACCTTTAGAACATTCTTATTGAATTGGCCGGTAGGGGGTCTTAATAGCTGTATGTCTTTGACCCCTAACTTTTCAAAGGCTGTTTGCGCACGGTTCATGTCCTTTTTTATTTCGCTGCTCTCTAAATTGGCATAGTTTTTATAAGCGTAGCCCATGCTCCCGATTTGATGGCCGTCCTTTACGATACGGGCCACTGTGTCGGGATGGCGTTCTGCCCAAGAAGCGGACAGGAAAAACGTTGCGTTTTTAATCCCGTTTGCTTTCAGAGTATTAAGTATCGGTTCTGCTCTCTCATCACCCCAGCTGATATCGAAAGTAAGTGAAATATCTTTAGAGTCTGTTTCTCCTTTATAAATGGCTTTAGGTCCGGTGTCAGTTGAAAACACGGGAAGCGGGACAGCTCTTTGGATATAAAAAAAGCTGGCAGCTGCAAATGCGGCGATAAGTATAATAATTAATTGTTTTACCCGTTTAATGTGCCACACATAGAAGTGATTCACTGATGATGCCTCCTTATCTTGTCCATCATTCTTGTTTTACATCTTATGAGCATGGACAATTGAATATAACCGATAAAATGTCTCTTCACATACAGCCTAAATTGGGTGTTGACCTTTTGATAATATCCGTGATATATTATTATTCGTCGCTGATAAACAGCTGACATCAACTAAAAGCTTCATTAAATACTTTGAAAAAAGTTGTTGACTTAAAAGAAGCTAAATGTTATAGTAATAAAGCTGCTTCGTTAAGCGGCAGTAATGATCTTTGAAAACTAAACAAGACAAAACGTACCTGTTAATTCATTTTTATAAATCGCACAGCGATGTGCGTAGTCAGTCAAACTACTTTATCGGAGAGTTTGATCCTGGCTCAGGACGAACGCTGGCGGCGTGCCTAATACATGCAAGTCGAGCGGACAGATGGGAGCTTGCTCCCTGATGTTAGCGGCGGACGGGTGAGTAACACGTGGGTAACCTGCCTGTAAGACTGGGATAACTCCGGGAAACCGGGGCTAATACCGGATGGTTGTTTGAACCGCATGGTTCAAACATAAAAGGTGGCTTCGGCTACCACTTACAGATGGACCCGCGGCGCATTAGCTAGTTGGTGAGGTAATGGCTCACCAAGGCAACGATGCGTAGCCGACCTGAGAGGGTGATCGGCCACACTGGGACTGAGACACGGCCCAGACTCTACGGGAGGCAGCAGTAGGGAATCTTCCGCAATGGACGAAAGTCTGACGGAGCAACGCCGCGTGAGTGATGAAGGTTTTCGGATCGTAAAGCTCTGTTGTTAGGGAAGAACAAGTACCGTTCGAATAGGGCGGTACCTTGACGGTACCTAACCAGAAAGCCACGGCTAACTACGTGCCAGCAGCCGCGGTAATACGTAGGTGGCAAGCTTTGTCCGGAATTATTGGGCGTAAAGGGCTCGCAGGCGGTTTCTTAAGTCTGATGTGAAAGCCCCCGGCTCAACCGGGGAGGGTCATTGGAAACTGGGGAACTTGAGTGCAGAAGAGGAGAGTGGAATTCCACGTGTAGCGGTGAAATGCGTAGAGATGTGGAGGAACACCAGTGGCGAAGGCGACTCTCTGGTCTGTAACTGACGCTGAGGAGCGAAAACGTGGGGAGCGAACAGGATTAGATACCCTGGTAGTCCACGCCGTAAACGATGAGTGCTAAGTGTTAGGGGGTTTCCGCCCCTTAGTGCTGCAGCTAACGCATTAAGCACTCCGCCTGGGGAGTACGGTCGCAAGACTGAAACTCAAAGGAATTGACGGGGGCCCGCACAAGCGGTGGAGCATGTGGTTTAATTCGAAGCAACGCGAAGAACCTTACCAGGTCTTGACATCCTCTGACAATCCTAGAGATAGGACGTCCCCTTCGGGGGCAGAGTGACAGGTGGTGCATGGTTGTCGTCAGCTCGTGTCGTGAGATGTTGGGTTAAGTCCCGCAACGAGCGCAACCCTTGATCTTAGTTGCCAGCATTCAGTTGGGCACTCTAAGGTGACTGCCGGTGACAAACCGGAGGAAGGTGGGGATGACGTCAAATCATCATGCCCCTTATGACCTGGGCTACACACGTGCTACAATGGACAGAACAAAGGGCAGCGAAACCGCGAGGTTAAGCCAATCCCACAAATCTGTTCTCAGTTCGGATCGCAGTCTGCAACTCGACTGCGTGAAGCTGGAATCGCTAGTAATCGCGGATCAGCATGCCGCGGTGAATACGTTCCCGGGCCTTGTACACACCGCCCGTCACACCACGAGAGTTTGTAACACCCGAAGTCGGTGAGGTAACCTTTTAGGAGCCAGCCGCCGAAGGTGGGACAGATGATTGGGGTGAAGTCGTAACAAGGTAGCCGTATCGGAAGGTGCGGCTGGATCACCTCCTTTCTAAGGATATTATACGGAATATAAGACCTTGGGTCTTATAAACAGAACGTTCCCTGTCTTGTTTAGTTTTGAAGGATCATTCCTTCGAAACGTGTTCTTTGAAAACTAGATAACAGTAGACATCACATTCAAGTAATACAAGATATCACATAGTGATTCTTTTTAACGGTTAAGTTAGAAAGGGCGCACGGTGGATGCCTTGGCACTAGGAGCCGATGAAGGACGGGACGAACACCGATATGCTTCGGGGAGCTGTAAGCAAGCTTTGATCCGGAGATTTCCGAATGGGGAAACCCACCACTCGTAATGGAGTGGTATCCATATCTGAATTCATAGGATATGAGAAGGCAGACCCGGGGAACTGAAACATCTAAGTACCCGGAGGAAGAGAAAGCAAATGCGATTCCCTGAGTAGCGGCGAGCGAAACGGGATTAGCCCAAACCAAGAGGCTTGCCTCTGGGGTTGTAGGACACTCTGTACGGAGTTACAAAGGAACGAGGTAGATGAAGAGGTCTGGAAAGGCCCGCCATAGGAGGTAACAGCCCTGTAGTCAAAACTTCGTTCTCTCCTGAGTGGATCCTGAGTACGGCGGAACACGTGAAATTCCGTCGGAATCCGGGAGGACCATCTCCCAAGGCTAAATACTCCCTAGTGACCGATAGTGAACCAGTACCGTGAGGGAAAGGTGAAAAGCACCCCGGAAGGGGAGTGAAAGAGATCCTGAAACCGTGTGCCTACAAGTAGTCAGAGCCCGTTAACGGGTGATGGCGTGCCTTTTGTAGAATGAACCGGCGAGTTACGATCTCGTGCAAGGTTAAGCAGAAGATGCGGAGCCGCAGCGAAAGCGAGTCTGAATAGGGCGCATGAGTACGTGGTCGTAGACCCGAAACCAGGTGATCTACCCATGTCCAGGGTGAAGTTCAGGTAACACTGAATGGAGGCCCGAACCCACGCACGTTGAAAAGTGCGGGGATGAGGTGTGGGTAGGGGTGAAATGCCAATCGAGCCTGGAGATAGCTGGTTCTCTCCGAAATAGCTTTAGGGCTAGCCTCAAGGTAAGAGTCTTGGAGGTAGAGCACTGATTGGACTAGGGGCCCCTACCGGGTTACCGAATTCAGTCAAACTCCGAATGCCAATGACTTATCCTTGGGAGTCAGACTGCGAGTGATAAGATCCGTAGTCGAAAGGGAAACAGCCCAGACCGCCAGCTAAGGTCCCAAAGTATACGTTAAGTGGAAAAGGATGTGGAGTTGCTTAGACAACCAGGATGTTGGCTTAGAAGCAGCCACCATTTAAAGAGTGCGTAATAGCTCACTGGTCGAGTGACTCTGCGCCGAAAATGTACCGGGGCTAAACGTATCACCGAAGCTGCGGACTGTTCTTCGAACAGTGGTAGGAGAGCGTTCTAAGGGCTGTGAAGCCAGACCGGAAGGACTGGTGGAGCGCTTAGAAGTGAGAATGCCGGTATGAGTAGCGAAAGAGGGGTGAGAATCCCCTCCACCGAATGCCTAAGGTTTCCTGAGGAAGGCTCGTCCGCTCAGGGTTAGTCGGGACCTAAGCCGAGGCCGAAAGGCGTAGGCGATGGACAACAGGTTGATATTCCTGTACCACCTCCTCACCATTTGAGCAATGGGGGGACGCAGGAGGATAGGGTAAGCGCGGTATTGGATATCCGCGTCCAAGCAGTTAGGCTGGGAAATAGGCAAATCCGTTTCCCATAAGGCTGAGCTGTGATGGCGAGCGAAATATAGTAGCGAAGTTCCTGATTCCACACTGCCAAGAAAAGCCTCTAGCGAGGTGAGAGGTGCCCGTACCGCAAACCGACACAGGTAGGCGAGGAGAGAATCCTAAGGTGATCGAGAGAACTCTCGTTAAGGAACTCGGCAAAATGACCCCGTAACTTCGGGAGAAGGGGTGCTCTGTTAGGGTGCAAGCCCGAGAGAGCCGCAGTGAATAGGCCCAGGCGACTGTTTAGCAAAAACACAGGTCTCTGCGAAGCCGTAAGGCGAAGTATAGGGGCTGACGCCTGCCCGGTGCTGGAAGGTTAAGAGGAGCGCTTAGCGTAAGCGAAGGTGCGAATTGAAGCCCCAGTAAACGGCGGCCGTAACTATAACGGTCCTAAGGTAGCGAAATTCCTTGTCGGGTAAGTTCCGACCCGCACGAAAGGCGCAACGATCTGGGCACTGTCTCAACGAGAGACTCGGTGAAATTATAGTACCTGTGAAGATGCAGGTTACCCGCGACAGGACGGAAAGACCCCGTGGAGCTTTACTGCAGCCTGATATTGAATGTTGGTACAGCTTGTACAGGATAGGTAGGAGCCTTGGAAACCGGAGCGCCAGCTTCGGTGGAGGCATCGGTGGGATACTACCCTGGCTGTATTGACCTTCTAACCCGCCGCCCTTATCGGGCGGGGAGACAGTTTCAGGTGGGCAGTTTGACTGGGGCGGTCGCCTCCTAAAGGTAACGGAGGCGCCCAAAGGTTCCCTCAGAATGGTTGGAAATCATTCGCAGAGTGTAAAGGCACAAGGGAGCTTGACTGCGAGACCTACAAGTCGAGCAGGGACGAAAGTCGGGCTTAGTGATCCGGTGGTTCCGCATGGAAGGGCCATCGCTCAACGGATAAAAGCTACCCCGGGGATAACAGGCTTATCTCCCCCAAGAGTCCACATCGACGGGGAGGTTTGGCACCTCGATGTCGGCTCATCGCATCCTGGGGCTGTAGTCGGTCCCAAGGGTTGGGCTGTTCGCCCATTAAAGCGGTACGCGAGCTGGGTTCAGAACGTCGTGAGACAGTTCGGTCCCTATCCGTCGCGGGCGCAGGAAATTTGAGAGGAGCTGTCCTTAGTACGAGAGGACCGGGATGGACGCACCGCTGGTGTACCAGTTGTTCTGCCAAGGGCATCGCTGGGTAGCTATGTGCGGACGGGATAAGTGCTGAAAGCATCTAAGCATGAAGCCCCCCTCAAGATGAGATTTCCCATTCCGCAAGGAAGTAAGATCCCTGAAAGATGATCAGGTTGATAGGTCTGAGGTGGAAGTGTGGCGACACATGGAGCTGACAGATACTAATCGATCGAGGACTTAACCATATTTTTGAATGATGTCACATCTGTTATCTAGTTTTGAGAGAACACTCTCAATTTGTTTGGTGGCGATAGCGAAGAGGTCACACCCGTTCCCATACCGAACACGGAAGTTAAGCTCTTCAGCGCCGATGGTAGTCGGGGGTTTCCCCCTGTGAGAGTAGGACGCCGCCAAGCAGATTTATTAATTCTACCATGTTTGTTTATGAAGCTTTATATCTCATTCCGCAGTAGCTCAGTGGTAGAGCTATCGGCTGTTAACCGATCGGTCGTAGGTTCGAATCCTACCTGCGGAGCATTGCTTCCATAGCTCAGCAGGTAGAGCACTTCCATGGTAAGGAAGAGGTCAGCGGTTCGAGCCCGCTTGGAAGCTTAAATGTATTATTACCAAGGTTTCTCATAAGGAGAAAGCTTTTTTTATTGCGATATGCGGAAGTAGTTCAGTGGTAGAACACCACCTTGCCAAGGTGGGGGTCGCGGGTTCGAATCCCGTCTTCCGCTCCATTTACCTAACGGGATATTGTAAATTGAATTGCGCCCGTAGCTCAATTGGATAGAGCGTTTGACTACGGATCAAAAGGTTAGGGGTTCGACTCCTCTCGGGCGCGCCATATCTTTTAATAGAATAGATAGGAAATCGGGAAGTAGCTCAGCTTGGTAGAGCACATGGTTTGGGACCATGGGGTCGCAGGTTCGAATCCTGTCTTCCCGACCATTTTTTATGGGGCCTTAGCTCAGCTGGGAGAGCGCCTGCTTTGCACGCAGGAGGTCAGCGGTTCGATCCCGCTAGGCTCCACCAAAAGTTTTTAAAAAAGGTTATTGACTTTGAAGAAGTGACATTGTATACTAATAAAGTTGCTTTAACAAAGCGGACAAACAAAATGATCTTTGAAAACTAAACAAGACAAAACGTACCTGTTAATTCAGTTTTTAAAAATCGCACAGCGATGTGCGTAGTCAGTCAAACTACTTTATCGGAGAGTTTGATCCTGGCTCAGGACGAACGCTGGCGGCGTGCCTAATACATGCAAGTCGAGCGGACAGATGGGAGCTTGCTCCCTGATGTTAGCGGCGGACGGGTGAGTAACACGTGGGTAACCTGCCTGTAAGACTGGGATAACTCCGGGAAACCGGGGCTAATACCGGATGGTTGTTTGAACCGCATGGTTCAAACCTAAAAGGTGGCTTCGGCTACCACTTACAGATGGACCCGCGGCGCATTAGCTAGTTGGTGAGGTAACGGCTCACCAAGGCAACGATGCGTAGCCGACCTGAGAGGGTGATCCGGCCACACTGGGACTGAGACACGGCCCAGACTCTACGGGAGGCAGCAGTAGGGAATCTTCCGCAATGGACGAAAGTCTGACGGAGCAACGCCGCGTGAGTGATGAAGGTTTTCGGATCGTAAAGCTCTGTTGTTAGGGAAGAACAAGTACCGTTCGAATAGGGCGGTACCTTGACGGTACCTAACCAGAAAGCCACGGCTAACTACGTGCCAGCAGCCGCGGTAATACGTAGGTGGCAAGCGTTGTCCGGAATTATTGGGCGTAAAGGGCTCGCAGGCGGTTTCTTAAGTCTGATGTGAAAGCCCCCGGCTCAACCGGGGAGGGTCATTGGAAACTGGGGAACTTGAGTGCAGAAGAGGAGAGTGGAATTCCACGTGTAGCGGTGAAATGCGTAGAGATGTGGAGGAACACCAGTGGCGAAGGCGACTCTCTGGTCTGTAACTGACGCTGAGGAGCGAAAGCGTGGGGAGCGAACAGGATTAGATACCCTGGTAGTCCACGCCGTAAACGATGAGTGCTAAGTGTTAGGGGGTTTCCGCCCCTTAGTGCTGCAGCTAACGCATTAAGCACTCCGCCTGGGGAGTACGGTCGCAAGACTGAAACTCAAAGGAATTGACGGGGGCCCGCACAAGCGGTGGAGCATGTGGTTTAATTCGAAGCAACGCGAAGAACCTTACCAGGTCTTGACATCCTCTGACAATCCTAGAGATAGGACGTCCCCTTCGGGGGCAGAGTGACAGGTGGTGCATGGTTGTCGTCAGCTCGTGTCGTGAGATGTTGGGTTAAGTCCCGCAACGAGCGCAACCCTTGATCTTAGTTGCCAGCATTCAGTTGGGCACTCTAAGGTGACTGCCGGTGACAAACCGGAGGAAGGTGGGGATGACGTCAAATCATCATGCCCCTTATGACCTGGGCTACACACGTGCTACAATGGACAGAACAAAGGGCAGCGAAACCGCGAGGTTAAGCCAATCCCACAAATCTGTTCTCAGTTCGGATCGCAGTCTGCAACTCGACTGCGTGAAGCTGGAATCGCTAGTAATCGCGGATCAGCATGCCGCGGTGAATACGTTCCCGGGCCTTGTACACACCGCCCGTCACACCACGAGAGTTTGTAACACCCGAAGTCGGTGAGGTAACCTTTTAGGAGCCAGCCGCCGAAGGTGGGACAGATGATTGGGGTGAAGTCGTAACAAGGTAGCCGTATCGGAAGGTGCGGCTGGATCACCTCCTTTCTAAGGATATTATACGGAATATAAGACCTTGGGTCTTATAAACAGAACGTTCCCTGTCTTGTTTAGTTTTGAAGGATCATTCCTTCGAAACGTGTTCTTTGAAAACTAGATAACAGTAGACATCACATTCAAGTAATACAAGATATCACATAGTGATTCTTTTTAACGGTTAAGTTAGAAAGGGCGCACGGTGGATGCCTTGGCACTAGGAGCCGATGAAGGACGGGACGAACACCGATATGCTTCGGGGAGCTGTAAGCAAGCTTTGATCCGGAGATTTCCGAATGGGGAAACCCACCACTCGTAATGGAGTGGTATCCATATCTGAATTCATAGGATATGAGAAGGCAGACCCGGGGAACTGAAACATCTAAGTACCCGGAGGAAGAGAAAGCAAATGCGATTCCCTGAGTAGCGGCGAGCGAAACGGGATTAGCCCAAACCAAGAGGCTTGCCTCTTGGGGTTGTAGGACACTCTGTACGGAGTTACAAAGGAACGAGGTAGATGAAGAGGTCTGGAAAGGCCCGCCATAGGAGGTAACAGCCCTGTAGTCAAAACTTCGTTCTCTCCTGAGTGGATCCTGAGTACGGCGGAACACGTGAAATTCCGTCGGAATCCGGGAGGACCATCTCCCAAGGCTAAATACTCCCTAGTGACCGATAGTGAACCAGTACCGTGAGGGAAAGGTGAAAAGCACCCCGGAAGGGGAGTGAAAGAGATCCTGAAACCGTGTGCCTACAAGTAGTCAGAGCCCGTTAACGGGTGATGGCGTGCCTTTTGTAGAATGAACCGGCGAGTTACGATCTCGTGCAAGGTTAAGCAGAAGATGCGGAGCCGCAGCGAAAGCGAGTCTGAATAGGGCGCATGAGTACGTGGTCGTAGACCCGAAACCAGGTGATCTACCCATGTCCAGGGTGAAGTTCAGGTAACACTGAATGGAGGCCCGAACCCACGCACGTTGAAAAGTGCGGGGATGAGGTGTGGGTAGGGGTGAAATGCCAATCGAACCTGGAGATAGCTGGTTCTCTCCGAAATAGCTTTAGGGCTAGCCTCAAGGTAAGAGTCTTGGAGGTAGAGCACTGATTGGACTAGGGGCCCCTACCGGGTTACCGAATTCAGTCAAACTCCGAATGCCAATGACTTATCCTTGGGAGTCAGACTGCGAGTGATAAGATCCGTAGTCGAAAGGGAAACAGCCCAGACCGCCAGCTAAGGTCCCAAAGTATACGTTAAGTGGAAAAGGATGTGGAGTTGCTTAGACAACCAGGATGTTGGCTTAGAAGCAGCCACCATTTAAAGAGTGCGTAATAGCTCACTGGTCGAGTGACTCTGGCCCGAAAATGTACCGGGGCTAAACGTATCACCGAAGCTGCGGACTGTTCTTCGAACAGTGGTAGGAGAGCGTTCTAAGGGCTGTGAAGCCAGACCGGAAGGACTGGTGGAGCGCTTAGAAGTGAGAATGCCGGTATGAGTAGCGAAAGAGGGGTGAGAATCCCCTCCACCGAATGCCTAAGGTTTCCTGAGGAAGGCTCGTCCGCTCAGGGTTAGTCGGGACCTAAGCCGAGGCCGAAAGGCGTAGGCGATGGACAACAGGTTGATATTCCTGTACCACCTCCTCACCATTTGAGCAATGGGGGGACGCAGGAGGATAGGGTAAGCGCGGTATTGGATATCCGCGTCCAAGCAGTTAGGCTGGGAAATAGGCAAATCCGTTTCCCATAAGGCTGAGCTGTGATGGCGAGCGAAATATAGTAGCGAAGTTCCTGATTCCACACTGCCAAGAAAAGCTCTAGCGAGGTGAGAGGTGCCCGTACCGCAAACCGACACAGGTAGGCGAGGAGAGAATCCTAAGGTGATCGAGAGAACTCTCGTTAAGGAACTCGGCAAAATGACCCCGTAACTTCGGGAGAAGGGGTGCCCTGTTAGGGTGCAACCCGAGAGAACCGCAGTGAATAGGCCCCAGGCGACTGTTTAGCAAAACACAGGTCTCTGCGAAGCCGTAAGGCGAAGTATAGGGCTGACGCCTGCCCGGTGCTGGAAGGTTAAGAGGAGCGCTTAGCGTAAGCGAAGGTGCGAATTGAAGCCCCAGTAAACGGCGGCCGTAACTATAACGGTCCTAAGGTAGCGAAATTCCTTGTCGGGTAAGTTCCGACCCGCACGAAAGGCGCAACGATCTGGGCACTGTCTCAACGAGAGACTCGGTGAAATTATAGTACCTGTGAAGATGCAGGTTACCCGCGACAGGACGGAAAGACCCCGTGGAGCTTTACTGCAGCCTGATATTGAATGTTGGTACAGCTTGTACAGGATAGGTAGGAGCCTTGGAAACCGGAGCGCCACTTCGGTGGAGGCATCGGTGGGATACTACCCTGGCTGTATTGACCTTCTAACCCGCCGCCCTTATCGGGCGGGGAGACAGTGTCAGGTGGGCAGTTTGACTGGGGCGGTCGCCTCCTAAAAGGTAACGGAGGCGCCCAAAGGTTCCCTCAGAATGGTTGGAAATCATTCGCAGAGTGTAAAGGCACAAGGGAGCTTGACTGCGAGACCTACAAGTCGAGCAGGGACGAAAGTCGGGCTTAGTGATCCGGTGGTTCCGCATGGAAGGGCCATCGCTCAACGGATAAAAGCTACCCCGGGGATAACAGGCTTATCTCCCCCAAGAGTCCACATCGACGGGGAGGTTTGGCACCTCGATGTCGGCTCATCGCATCCTGGGGCTGTAGTCGGTCCCAAGGGTTGGGCTGTTCGCCCATTAAAGCGGTACGCGAGCTGGGTTCAGAACGTCGTGAGACAGTTCGGTCCCTATCCGTCGCGGGCGCAGGAAATTTGAGAGGAGCTGTCCTTAGTACGAGAGGACCGGGATGGACGCACCGCTGGTGTACCAGTTGTTCTGCCAAGGGCATCGCTGGGTAGCTATGTGCGGACGGGATAAGTGCTGAAAGCATCTAAGCATGAAGCCCCCCTCAAGATGAGATTTCCCATTCCGCAAGGAAGTAAGATCCCTGAAAGATGATCAGGTTGATAGGTCTGAGGTGGAAGTGTGGCGACACATGGAGCTGACAGATACTAATCGATCGAGGACTTAACCATATTTTTGAATGATGTCACACCTGTTATCTAGTTTTGAGAGAACACTCTCAATTTGTTTGGTGGCGATAGCGAAGAGGTCACACCCGTTCCCATACCGAACACGGAAGTTAAGCTCTTCAGCGCCGATGGTAGTCGGGGGTTTCCCCCTGTGAGAGTAGGACGCCGCCAAGCAATTGCACATTAGTGTAATTTTTTAAAAAAGTTATTGACTTTGAAGAAGTGACATTGTATACTAATAAAGTTGCTTTAACAAAGCGGACAAACAAAATGATCTTTGAAAACTAAACAAGACAAAACGTACCTGTTAATTCAGTTTTTAAAAATCGCACAGCGATGTGCGTAGTCAGTCAAACTACTTTATCGGAGAGTTTGATCCTGGCTCAGGACGAACGCTGGCGGCGTGCCTAATACATGCAAGTCGAGCGGACAGATGGGAGCTTGCTCCCTGATGTTAGCGGCGGACGGGTGAGTAACACGTGGGTAACCTGCCTGTAAGACTGGGATAACTCCGGGAAACCGGGGCTAATACCGGATGGTTAGTTTGAACCGCATGGTTCAAACATAAAAGGTGGCTTCGGCTACCACTTACAGATGGACCCGCGGCGCATTAGCTAGTTGGTGAGGTAACGGCTCACCAAGGCAACGATGCGTAGCCGACCTGAGAGGGTGATCGGCCACACTGGGACTGAGACACGGCCCAGACTCCTACGGGAGGCAGCAGTAGGGAATCTTCCGCAATGGACGAAAGTCTGACGGAGCAACGCCGCGTGAGTGATGAAGGTTTTCGGATCGTAAAGCTCTGTTGTTAGGGAAGAACAAGTACCGTTCGAATAGGGCGGTACCTTGACGGTACCTAACCAGAAAGCCACGGCTAACTACGTGCCAGCAGCCGCGGTAATACGTAGGTGGCAAGCGTTGTCCGGAATTATTGGGCGTAAAGGGCTCGCAGGCGGTTTCTTAAGTCTGATGTGAAAGCCCCCGGCTCAACCGGGGAGGGTCATTGGAAACTGGGGAACTTGAGTGCAGAAGAGGAGAGTGGAATTCCACGTGTAGCGGTGAAATGCGTAGAGATGTGGAGGAACACCAGTGGCGAAGGCGACTCTCTGGTCTGTAACTGACGCTGAGGAGCGAAAGCGTGGGGAGCGAACAGGATTAGATACCCTGGTAGTCCACGCCGTAAACGATGAGTGCTAAGTGTTAGGGGGTTTCCGCCCCTTAGTGCTGCAGCTAACGCATTAAGCACTCCGCCTGGGGAGTACGGTCGCAAGACTGAAACTCAAAGGAATTGACGGGGGCCCGCACAAGCGGTGGAGCATGTGGTTTAATTCGAAGCAACGCGAAGAACCTTACCAGGTCTTG